>NZ_JBFUGN010001581.1:0-830 GCF_056402895.1 Rhizobacter sp. P3_B12
GGCCGCAGCCCGTCCGGGCAGACGTTGGCGGGCTGGGTCACCGTGCTCATCGTGCCGGGCAGCCTGGAGCCGCAACCCTACCCGTCGTTCGGCCTGCGCGAGCGCGTGCGCAAGCACATCGAAGCGCGCGCGCCCGCCGATCTCGCGGCCCTGCACCGCATCCATGTCACCGGCCCGGCCTACCTGCCGGTCGGCGTCACGGCCCGCATCGTGCCGATCGACGCGAGCCAGGCCGGCGCCGTGGAGCGGGCCGTGCGCGACACCCTCGAACGCTTCCTGCACCCGGTCGTCGGCGGACCGAACGGCAGCGGCTGGGAACTCGGGCGCGACGTGTTCATGTCGGATGTCGCGGCCGTACTCGAACGCACGCACGGCGTCGACTGCATCGAGGCGCTCGACCTCGTCATCGGCGGCGTGCCGCAGGGCGAATCGGTGCGCGTCGGCGACGACCAGGTGGTCGCGGCCGGGCCGATCGTGCTGCGCATCGACGAATCGGGAGCCTGAACGCCATGCCGATCGCATTGCCCCATCTCGACGATCGCCGCTGGTCGGACCTGGTCGAACAGGGCCGTGCGCTGATCCCGCTGCATGCGCCGGAGTGGACCGACCACAACGCCTCCGATCCCGGCATCACGCTGATGGAGTTGCTGGCCGCGGTGACCGAGCGGGACATCTACCGGCTGAACCGCTTCACCGACGCACAGAAGCGGCGCCTGCTCGCGCTGATGGACGTCCGCCCCGAGCCGCCGCGTCCCGCGACACTGGTGAGCGAGCTGCGCGTGACGTCGGGCGCGGCGCCGGTGACGCTGCCGGCGGGCACCGAGTTCGCC
>NZ_JBFUGN010001582.1:0-829 GCF_056402895.1 Rhizobacter sp. P3_B12
CCCGGTCGCATCGCTGCCCGCAGCGGTGGCGCCGCCGGCCCACGCCGGCCCGGTCAGCCAGGCGCTCGCGCGCATGGCCGGCCAGTCGCAGGCGATGCAGCAGGTGCGCCAGCTGATCGACAAGGTGGCACGCAGCATGGCGCCGGTGCTGGTGAACGGCGAGTCGGGCACCGGCAAGGAGCTGGTGGCGCGCGCCATCCACGAGATCAGCCCGCGCACCGGGCAGCCCTTCGTGCCGGTCAACTGCAGCGCCATTCCCGAGCAGCTGCTCGAGGCCGAGTTCTTCGGCTACCGCAAGGGCGCGTTCACCGGCGCCAACGAAGACCGCGAGGGCTTCTTCCAGGCCGCGAACGGCGGCACGCTGTTCCTCGACGAGATCGGCGACCTGCCGCTCGCGATGCAGAGCAAGCTGCTGCGCGCCATCCAGGAGCGCTCGGTGCGCCCGGTCGGCGCGGTCGTCGAGCAGGCCGTCAACGTGCGGCTGCTGAGCGCGACCCACAAGGACCTCGGCGCCGAAGTGCAGGCCGGCAAGTTCCGCCAGGACTTGTACTACCGCCTCAACGTGATCCAGATCCGCGTGCCGCCGCTGCGCGAGCGGCTCGAGGACCTGCCGTCGATCTGCGAGCGCGTGCTCGACCGCATCGCGCGCGATGCCGGCGTGTCGCCCGCGCCGCGGCTCACGCGCGACGCGATGGTGCAGCTCAGCCGCTACAGCTTCCCCGGCAACGTGCGCGAACTCGAGAACCTGCTGCACCGCGCGGTCGCGCTGACGGTGGGCGACGTGATCGACGTCGCCGACCTGGGCGTCTCCGAGCTGGTGTTCAGCGAC
>NZ_JBFUGN010001583.1:0-826 GCF_056402895.1 Rhizobacter sp. P3_B12
GTCGTAGGTGCCGCCGTGCTCGTCGAAGTTGATGATGAGGAGCGTGTCGTTCCAACCGGGGCTGGACCTCAGCGCATCCAGGATGTCGCTGACGAACTGCTCGCCGGGCGCGACGTTGCGCGGCGGGTGGTAGTCGTTGCCTTGCGGGCCGACGCCGTCGCGCGAGTAGCCATAGCCCCACTTGGGCTCGAGGAAGCACATGGAGGGCAGGGCGTTCGTTCTGGCGAGACGGTAGAAGGCGTCGATGTCGTCGAAATGAGGGTCGTACTTCGAGTCGCCCAGCTGGGTCAGGATGTCGCGGGTGAAGCACTTGCCGCCTGCGAACCACCAGCTTTCGCTGGCGAACATCATCCAGTCGCTGGGTGATTTCATCCCGGCGTCGTACATCACGTTGAACATCGTGCGCTGGTTGAAGTAGAGCCAGTTCTCGCCGATGCGCCACATGTTGTTGTTCACCCAGGCCTGCAGCGCGCCGGTATCCGGGTCGGGCGCCAGCGAATTGCCGGTGGCGGCGAAGGCGCGGTTGCAATTGGTCTGCGTGGGCACCGACGAGAAATACGCATCGGACACCGCATAGTGGCGCGCGGCGCCGTTCAGCACCGGCAACTCGGCGGGCGTGTAGGTCTGCATGACCTCGTCGAGCCCGTAGCGCCAGCTGTCGCTGGCGAAGTCCTGGTAGAAGCCGCCCATGCCGGCGGCCTGGTTCGGGGGCGGGTTCGATGTGCTCGAGAAGAGCTGGTTGTTGACGTGCACGTAGTCTTCGTTGGGATCGCACTCGGGCACCCAGCTGTTGCGGGTGCCCTTGCGGACCCAGTGCCTGACCCCG
>NZ_JBFUGN010001584.1:0-826 GCF_056402895.1 Rhizobacter sp. P3_B12
CGACGGGACATCCCCACCGAACGGCGGACCCCATGAGCGCAGACTTCGACACGATCTTCAACTACCACGAGCGCGCCGTCTTCGAGGCGGTGTCCGCGGCCGCCACCCAGCACCCGCACCTGCATGGCAGCGAGCTGCTCGCCGACATCGCCTGCGTCGCGCTGAACCGGCTGCCGCCGCGCTACATCCGGCATGCGGTCGATTTCTCGTTCTACCTGAGCGAGAAGGAGCGCCACGTGATCGAGGTGGCGATCACCGAGGCGGTCGACTTCGCGTTCCAGTTCGTGCTGGCGCGTACCGCCATGAAAGCCCGGAACTAGCTTCGGCTGGTGGCGAGGCGCACGAGGATCGTCGGGAAACTCACCGGCAGCGTGCGCGGGAAATCGCGGCTGAAATGCAGCCCGCGGCTCTCATGCCGCATCAGTGCCGAGCGCACGATCAGCTCGGCGCAATCGACCAGGTTGCGCAGCTCCAGCAGGTCGCGCGTGACGCGGAAGTTCGCGTAGTAGTCGTCGATCTCGCTGCGCAGCAGGTCGATGCGGTGCAGCGCCCGCTCCAGCCGCTTGGTGGTGCGCACGATGCCGACGTAGTTCCACATCAGCAGGCGCAGCTCGTCCCAGTTGTGCGCGATCACGACCTGCTCGTCGGCGTTCTCGACCTGGCTCTCGTCCCAGTCCGGCAGCTCGGGCTGCTCGCTCGGCGCGTGCTCGAGGATGTGGTCGGCGCAGGTCTTGCCGAGCACCACGCATTCCAGCAGCGAGTTGCTGGCCAGCCGGTTCGCGCCATGCAGGCCGGTGTAGGTGGTCTCGCCGACCGCGTACAGCCC
>NZ_JBFUGN010001585.1:0-824 GCF_056402895.1 Rhizobacter sp. P3_B12
GTCGTGCGTCTCGTCTGAGGCGCACGTGGGTTGAAACGGTCCGACCTTCCGCGCTGATCGCGTGACGCTCTGTCGTGCGTCTCGTCTGAGGCGCACGTGGGTTGAAACAAAATAGGTGCGCTGGGTGACTTGTCGCCATCCGGTCGTGCGTCTCGTCTGAGGCGCACGTGGGTTGAAACGGCACGTTAATTACTCACTTTGGAGTGTTTATGTCGTCGTGCGTCTCGTCTGAGGCGCACGTGGGTTGAAACCATCACGATCGGCGAGCAAGCTGCCGAAGAGGACGTCGTGCGTCTCGTCTGAGGCGCACGTGGGTTGAAACATGTTCTCGAAGGTCCAGCCATCGAAAACAGCGTGTCGTGCGTCTCGTCTGAGGCGCACGTGGGTTGAAACTCCATGCAGATGCGGCGATAGGACTTGACCACGTCGGTCGTGCGTCTCGTCTGAGGCGCACGTGGGTTGAAACTACGTCGACTGTGGCCTGACGCTGGACAACACCAGTCGTGCGTCTCGTCTGAGGCGCACGTGGGTTGAAACGTGCTGATCCCGAAGAAGAACTCGAAGTCGACGAGTCGTGCGTCTCGTCTGAGGCGCACGTGGGTTGAAACAACACCTCGGTGATGCAATTCATCGAAGACGCGGCGTCGTGCGTCTCGTCTGAGGCGCACGTGGGTTGAAACGAGGAGTTCCAGGCCGAGGCCGAAGCTACCCGCGGTCGTGCGTCTCGTCTGAGGCGCACGTGGGTTGAAACACCTGGTCCTGCGTCGTCGGAGCATCTCCGGTCAGTCGTGCGTCTCGTCTGAGGCGCACGTGGGTTGAAACGA
>NZ_JBFUGN010001586.1:0-822 GCF_056402895.1 Rhizobacter sp. P3_B12
GCTTCAGCGACACCGCCGCCTCGGCGATGAAGTAGTCGGAGAACGGATTGCGGCCCTCGCTCTCCAGGCGCTTGACGCGCGCCTCGACCAGCGGATCGTTCGGCGGCGGGAACGGCAGCTTGTCGATCATCACGCACTGCAGCGCGTCGCCCGGCACGTCGATGCCCTCCCAGAAGCTCTGCGAGCCGACCAGCACCGAGCGCGGCTGCGCGAGGAACTGCTGCAGCAGCTGGCGCTTCGGCATCGAACCCTGCATCAGCACCTGGATGTTGTCGCCCTCGGATTCGAAGGTGTCGCGCAGCCGCTCGCCCACCGTCTGCAGCGCCCGCAGCGTGGTGGTCAGCACGAAGGTGCGCCCGCCCAGCGCCCGCGCGCAGCGCGCGGCCAGCGCGGCGACGGCCGGCGGGTGCCCCGGCTCGTTCGGCTTCGGGAAGGCGGCGGGAATGTACAGCCGCGCATGCGCGGCGTAGTCGAACGGGCTGCCCACGCGCAGCGTCAGCGCGTCGTCGAGCCCGGCCGATTCGGTGAACCACGACAGCCGCTCGTCGTCGCCGAGCGTGGCCGACGTGAAGATCCAGGCGCGCGGCGCCGCATCCATCTGCTCGCGCAGCGCGTCGCGGATGTCCAGYGGCGACTCGACCAGCCGCGCCTGGTGCGGCGACAGGTCGATCCAGCGCACGCAGCCCGGCGCGGCCGGCTGCTCGAACTGCGCGGCCATGCGGCGGAAGTTCTGCGCCCGCTCCATCAGCTTCGAGAAATCCGGGGCGATCTCGCTGACGGTGTCGAGGCCGAGCTGCGCCGCCTCGCAGGCCTGCGCCACGC
>NZ_JBFUGN010001587.1:0-816 GCF_056402895.1 Rhizobacter sp. P3_B12
CGACGTGACCGCGAGCGACTGCCATCCGCTCACCGCCGACTTCCTCGCCGAGAACCTGCGGCTCAACGGCCTGCTGCCGATGGCCTACCGGCACGGGCAGTGGTCCGAATCCGCCGACGACCTGCTGCCGCCGGTACCGCAGGCCGAGCAGACGCTCAGCGGCCGCTTCGACCTGGTGATCGGCAGCGACATCCTCTACGAGCGCGACGACGGCGGCCTGCTGGCCGGCTTCATCGGCCGCCATGTCGGCGCACGCGCCGAGGTCTGGATCGTCGACCCGAACCGCGGCAACCGCGCGGCCTTCACGCGGCAGATGGCAGCCATGGGGTTCTCGCTGCAGGAGGAGCGGCTGCAGCAGGTGGCGGACGCCACGCATGCGGCGTACAAGGGCCGGTTGCTCGTGTACAGCAACCACTGACCCGGATTGGCATCCGGGCTACGCAGCCACACCCCGGCAATCAACCTTCATTTGTTCGCTTGTCACCCCCGCACGCGCCTTTGAAGCGCCAACCTAGCGATGCTTGAACACCGCTTTGCGCTTGTTGACGAACGCATCCATCCCTTCCTTCTGGTCCTCGGTCGCGAACAGCGCGTGGAACATGCGGCGCTCGAACTGGATGCCCTCGGCGAGCGGCCCTTCGTAGGCACGGTTCACCGCCTCCTTGGCCATCATCACGCTCGGGCCGCCGTATTCGCAGATCGCCTGCGCCGCCGCCATCGTCACGCCCAGCAGCTCGGCCGCCGGCACCACGCGCGACACCAGGCCCGCGCGCTCGGCCTCGGCCGCGTCCATCATGCGGCCGGTCAGCACCATGT
>NZ_JBFUGN010001588.1:0-810 GCF_056402895.1 Rhizobacter sp. P3_B12
CCGCCGAACAGCGGCGTCAGGTAGACGAAGCCCGCATAGAGGCCGAACACGGCGGACGCGAGCTGCTGCGGCGAGCGCAGGCCGGTGACGTTCTCGATGGCGCCGCGCACCGCATCGATGCCGGCGACGTGGCCGATGTTCTCGGGCAGGAACAGGTAGTTGGTGAGGTACAGGACCAGCAGGGCCTGCATGCCGTAGTACGAGAAACGTTCCCAGAGCTCGCAGAAGGCGAGCCAGCCGAGGCCGGCGGGGTGGCCGAAGAAGGCACGGTCTTGGGGGGCGGAGGTGGACACGGGTGGTGGCTTCCGATGGAAATTGGGTAGTCCGCGACTGTCGCTGAAATGCGGGTGCCGCACAACTCGCGGCGACCCGGCTTGCTCAGGCGGCCGCCTCGTACAGCTCCAGCGGCAGCCCGTCCGGATCGGCGAAGAACACGAAGCGCCTGCCGGTGTACTCGTCGACGCGGATGTCTTCCACCGCGACACCCTGGCCCTCGAGCACGGCCTTGCACTGCGCCACGTCGTCGACCTCGAACGCCAGGTGGCGCAGGCCGCGCGCCTCGGGGTAGGACGGGCGCGGCGGCGCGCCGTCGAACGAGAACAGCTCGACCTGCGAGCCGTCGGGCAGCGCCAGGTCGAGCTTGTACGAGTTGCGCTGCGCCCTGAAGTGCTCGGCGATCACCGCGAGCCCGAGCGTCTCGGTGTAGAAGCGCTTCGAGGCCGGGTAGTCGGAGCAGATGATGGCGGCGTGGTGGATGCGTCGGAGCATCGGGCGATTGTCGCGCCGGTCCATCGCGTCTCCCTACAATGC
>NZ_JBFUGN010001589.1:0-807 GCF_056402895.1 Rhizobacter sp. P3_B12
ACCGCGCATTGGTCGAGTGGGAGAGCTTCAGCGTCGGCAGCAGCGCCAGGGTCAACTTCACGCAGCCGAACGCGCAGAGCATCCTGATCAACCGCGTGACCGGCAATGCCAACGGCATCCAGGCCAGCGAGATCTACGGCGGCATCAGTGCCAACGGCCGGGTGTTCCTCGTCAACCCGACCGGCATCGTGTTCGGGCCGACGGCGCAGGTGAACGTCGGTTCGCTGGTGGCGACCACGCTCGACCTGTCGGCCGACATGACGGCCAACAACTACGCCGGCTTCATCAACGGCGGCAACATCAACTTCGAGAGCACGGTCGGGCCGACCGGTGGGCAGAGCGTGCAGGTGCTGGCCCCCGACAACCCGCTGGTGCCGCAGATCCAGGCGGGCGCAGGCGGCTCGATCCTGCTGATCGCGCGCGACGGCGTCGAGCAGTCGGGCACGATCAGCGCGCCGCGCGGCTCGATCACGCTGACCTCCGTCGAGACCGCGACGCTGACGCCGGTGACCACCAGCGGCTTCATCCAGGTGGCGACCGACACGCCGGCCCAGCGCAGCGGCGGCGTGCTGCTGGGCCTCAACTCGCAGACGCTGGCCAGCGGCGGTGCGATCCGCATCGGCGGGGCCGCCACGGAAGGCGTCCCGCGCAGCGAGACGATCACGATCCAGGGCACCGTCA
Organism: Rhizobacter sp. P3_B12; assembly: GCF_056402895.1. Classification (NCBI taxonomy): domain Bacteria; kingdom Pseudomonadati; phylum Pseudomonadota; class Betaproteobacteria; order Burkholderiales; family Sphaerotilaceae; genus Rhizobacter; species Rhizobacter sp. P3_B12. Next base: position 682 of record NZ_JBFUGN010001589.1, read on the forward strand.
GCACCGACAGCACGACCGGCGCGGGCGGCACGATCTACATCGACGCCGGCAGCGATGCCGCCTCGCAGCTGGTCCTGAACGGCGCCGTGCTCGACGCCAGCAGCACCGTCGGCCTCGGCGGGAGCA
>NZ_JBFUGN010001590.1:0-801 GCF_056402895.1 Rhizobacter sp. P3_B12
GTGTCGGACGCGGCGCACGAGCTGCGCTCGCCGCTGACGGCGCTGAAGCTGCAGCTGGAGCTGCTGAAGCGCGCGCCCGACGAGGCGAACCGCCAGCAGGCCATCGACGCGCTGAGCCACGGCATCGACCGCTCGGCACGGCTGGTCGAGCAGTTGCTGACGCTCGCACGCACCGAGCCGGGCGCCGCGCCCGCCGCCACCGAGCGCGTCGACCTGGCCGAGGTGGTGCGCCAGGCGCTGGTCGACACCGCCGCGTTCGCGCTGTCGCGCGGCGCCGATTTCGAGCTGTTCGCCGACGAACCCGTGCTGGTGCAGGGGGATCGCAACGCGCTGTCGGTGCTGGCGCGCAACCTCGCGGACAACGCGGTGCGCTACTCGCCGCCGGGCTCGCGCATCGAGCTGCGGGTGGCGATGGAGGAGGGCGCCGCGCTCCTGCAGGTCGACGACGCCGGCCCCGGCATTCCGCCCGGCGACCGCGAGCGGGTGTTCGACCGCTTCTACCGCCGCGCCGAGCACGAGGAATCAGGCACCGGCCTCGGCCTCGCGATCGTGCGCGGCGTGGCGCAGCAGCATGGCGCGAGCGTGACGCTCGGCGAGTCGCCGCTCGGCGGCCTGCGCGCCACGGTGCGGTTTGCGGCTACATGACCGCGGCTACATGACCCGCCCGAACCACCAGACGGAAAGCGTGGCGGCGATGAGCACCAGCACCGCCCCGAACGCCGCGAACAGGCTGCTGACCTCGGTCTCCTTCTTCTCGACCATCAGCCGCGAACTGAGGCTCTGGTAGACCTTCTTCAGGTC
>NZ_JBFUGN010001591.1:0-799 GCF_056402895.1 Rhizobacter sp. P3_B12
GCGTGACGTCGGTCCCGCCGGCCATCACCGACAGCCAGGCGACCCCGAGCAACGCGAGCGTGACCACCGAGGCGGTTGCGAGCGCCATCAGCCGCGGCGTCAGAACGCCGGCCATCAGCACCGGCAGCACCAGCAGCGCGACGTAGTTCAGGCCGGCCGCCGGCGACATCCAGTGCAAGGCACCGAAGCAGACGATGTCGACGCCGATCGTCGAGATCCACTGCGGGCTGCGCAGCCGCGCGAGCTGGCGCGGCGCGGCGGTGCGGCGGTAGCGCGGCAGCATCCACATCGACAGCGCGAGCGCCGCATAGGCCAGGCTCACCGCCACCACCGGCCACGGCGGCTTGACGCCGAAGATCGCCGCGACCACCTGGGTCGCGACCAGCGCGACGCCGAGTGCCGCGCGCGCGCTGATGAAGGCGCCGTAGATGCGCTGGAAGGCCGTCTGGCCCGAGCCGATCAGGCGCCGCGCCTGGCGCGTCAGGAAGTTGCTGTCGGCCTGGGCCGCCTGCGCCGCCTGCCAGTTGCCGTCGTAGCGCGACTCGTCCTCGATCCAGCTGTCGCGCGATTGGGTGTCCTCGCCGAGGGCGCCGAACCAGGACTCCTGGCTGGGCCGCGTCGTCGCGCGCACGTTCGAGCGGCGGTCGTTGCGGCGGCGCTCGGGCTTGGGCGGCGCGCTGCTCATCGCGAAGCGTGCTCGCGTTCGAACGCACTGCGATGGGCTTCGCCGCAGAACACCCCGCCGCGGCCCGGCAGCGCATCGGCCTTCGGCAGGTGCAGCCCGCACTGCGCGCAGGCC
>NZ_JBFUGN010001592.1:0-796 GCF_056402895.1 Rhizobacter sp. P3_B12
GGAGCGGCGGCGAATCATGAATGACAACTCCCGGATTGGCATCCGGGCTACGAACTGACAACACGATGACCACCGACCTCTTCGACACCGGCAATCCCGACGACGCCATCACGCTGGCCCACTACGCCGAACGCGCGTACCTCGAATACGCGCTCAGCGTCGTCAAGGGCCGGGCGCTGCCCGATGTGTGCGACGGCCAGAAGCCGGTGCAGCGGCGCATCCTGTACGCGATGCAGCGCCTGGGCCTGGCCTTCGCCGGCACGGCCGGTGCGCGCCCGGTCAAGAGCGCACGCGTCGTCGGCGACGTGATCGGCAAGTTCCACCCGCACGGCGACCAGGCGGCGTACGACGCGATGGTGCGCATGGCGCAGGACTTCTCGCAGCGCTACCCGCTGGTCGACGGCCAGGGCAACTTCGGCTCGCGCGACGGCGACAACGCGGCAGCGATGCGCTACACCGAGGCGCGCCTCGCGCCGATCTCGCGCCTGCTGCTCGACGAGCTCGATGAAGGCACGGCCGATTTCATCCCCAACTACGACGGCGTCGAGCGCGAGCCGCGGCTGCTGCCCGCGCGCCTGCCCTTCGTGCTGCTGAACGGCGCGAGCGGCATTGCGGTGGGGCTGGCCACCGAGCTGCCCTCGCACAACCTGCGCGAGATCGCGGCGGCCACCGTCGCGCTGATCAAGAACGAGAACCTCAGCGACGACGAGCTCTTCACGCTGGTGCCCGGCCCCGACTACCCGGGCGGCGGCCAGATCATCAGCGCGCCCGAGGAGATCCGCGCCGCCTACACCAC
>NZ_JBFUGN010001593.1:0-796 GCF_056402895.1 Rhizobacter sp. P3_B12
GCCCGCCTGGTGGCCGGCGCGCACCCGGTGCGCCACCGCTGGATCAGCGAGGCCGAGCTGGACGCCAACCCCGGCCTGGTGCGCAGCATGAGCGTGCAGCCGCCGCGCGGCCTGGGCCGGGTGCGGGTGCTGGAGATCGAAGGCGTCGACCTGCAGCCCTGCGGCGGCACGCATGTCGCGAACACCGCCGACATCGGGGCGGTGGTGGTCACGAAGATCGAGAAGAAGTCGGCGCAGACGCGGCGCGTGGTCTTGGGATTCGCGGCGCCGGCGGCATGAGCGGGAACGGCGACGTCGGCCACGACCAGCGGGAGCTGCGCTGGTCGACGACGCGCTGGGGGGCGGAGCCGCCTTCGCTGCCGATGCTCGACCCGGTGCTGATGGGCGTGCTGCTGGAGCACATCAACACCCGCGTCGCGGTGGTCGGCCGCGACGGGCGCTACCTGTACGCCAACCTCGAAGCCCTGCGCTTCATGGGCCTGCCGCCCGAGCGCGTGATCGGCCACCACATGTCCGAGGTGCTCGACGACGGCGTCTACCGCAACTTCGTGCCGATCTTCGAGCGGCTGTTCGCCGGCGAGTCGCTGCACCTGCAGGGCTGGGTGCACTACCAGCAGCAGGGCCGCCGCTACCGAGAGCAGGTGCTGGTGCCGTACACGCCCGGCGGCGGGCCGGTGCAGGCGGTGGTGGTCTGCGGGCTCGACCACACCGACCTGCGCCAGGGCGAAGAGGAGCTCGCGCTGCGCCAGGAGCAGCTGCGCGCCAGCGAGGCGCTGAAGTCGGCGATCGTCGACCA
>NZ_JBFUGN010001594.1:0-792 GCF_056402895.1 Rhizobacter sp. P3_B12
AGCTTGGGCAGGTCGTTGAAGACGATGTACGGCTGCCGCGGGTTGCGGGCGAGGTAATCCTGGTGATAGGACTCGGCCGGGAAGAAGCGGCGGCCGGGTTCGATGCGGGTCGCGATCGGCGACTTGAAGGCGTGGGCCTTGTCGAGCTGCTCGACGTAGGCGCGCGCGGTGCGGGCCTGGTCTTCATTGGTCGGGAAGATCGCCGAGCGGTACTGCGTGCCGGAATCCGGCCCCTGGCGGTTGAGTTGCGTGGGGTCGTGCGCCACCGAGAAGTAGATCTGCAGCAGCTGGGCGTAGCTGACCTGCTTGGGGTCGTAGGTGACCTGCACCGCCTCGGCGTGGCCGGTGGAGCCGCTGCCGACGGATTCGTAGACGGCGGTGGACGCCTCGCCGCCCGCGTAGCCGGAGACGGCGTTGGTGACGCCCTTGACGTGCTGGAAGACGGCCTGCACGCCCCAGAAGCAGCCACCGGCGAGGACGGCGGTTTCGGTGGGGGCGGTGGAGGCTGTCGCGGTGGCGGTGGGCGCGAACGGCGGGATGAGCCTGGCTTCACCGCCCATGCCGCCGGCCATGGCGGAGAGGGTCATCACGGCGCCGGTGCCGACGAGCAAGGCGGCAGCGGCGAGCAGGCGGCGGCGGGGTGCGCGGGAAGGGGTGATCATCGAAACGCTCCTGGAGGGTCGTGTCGGGCTGGGTCGTGTCGAGCCGGGCGAACCTTACGCTTCGGCGGGAAACGCCACCAGACGGCAACGACGGCGAGCCCGAACACAGAGTACGCCACGGTGAACACCC
>NZ_JBFUGN010001595.1:0-792 GCF_056402895.1 Rhizobacter sp. P3_B12
AGCTGGCCGAGGCCCGCAAGGAGATCCTGCTGGCCGCCGGCAAGGACGCGCGCGTCGAGACCTTCTCGTCCGACATCGCCGACGAGGCGAGCTGCCGCGACCTGATCGACTGGATCAACGCCAACTTCGGCGGCGTCGACTTTCTGGTCAACAACGCCGGCCGCTCGATCCGCCGTGCGATCGAGAGCAGCTACGACCGCTTCCACGATTTCGAGCGCACGATGCAACTGAACTACTTCGGCTGCCTGCGCGTGACGATGGGCCTGCTGCCCGGCATGGTTGCGAAGAAGAAGGGCCACATCGTCAACATCAGCTCGATCGGCGTGCTGACGAACGCGCCGCGCTTCTCGGCCTACGTGGCCAGCAAGGCGGCACTCGACGCCTGGACGCGCTGCGCGTCGAGCGAGTACGCGGATACCGGCATCACCTTCACGACGATCAACATGCCGCTGGTGCGCACGCCGATGATCGCGCCGACCAAGATCTACAACAACGTGCCGACGCTCGCCCCCGAGGAGGCGGCCGACATGATCGCGCAGGCCTGCGTCTACAAGCCGGTGCGCATCGCGACGCGGCTGGGCATTGCCGGCGAGGTGCTGCATGCGCTGGTGCCGCGCATCGCGCAGATCGTGATGAACACCAGCTTCCGGATGTTCCCGGACAGCTCGGCGGCCAAGGGGGACAAATCGGCCAAGCCAACGCTGTCACCCGAGGCGATGGCCTTGCAGCAGATGATGCGCGGCATCCATTTCTGACCATCCCGAAGGCTCCGGCGCATCAGAGACGTACTCG
>NZ_JBFUGN010001596.1:0-792 GCF_056402895.1 Rhizobacter sp. P3_B12
ATCCTCCACCTGCAGCCCGACCACGCCCTGCACCGGCCCGATTGCCGCATGCGTCGCCTCGACGCGCAGCTCGTTGCCGGCCGTCTTGAAGGTCGTGCCGACCGCGCCGGTGCCGGTGTCGACCTCCTGGTGCTGGTAGCGCGTGTGGTTGAAGCTCGCGCGCAGCCCGGTGAACGGCCCGTCCAGCTGCTTCACCTCGCCGGCCACGCCGACGTGGTCGCGCTTCATGTCGATGTCGACGTCCGGCTCGGCCACCGCGCCATAGGTGCTGCGGTAGGTATCGACCGACAGGCCGAGGTAGCCGTGGTCGAAGAACACCGAGCCGCCGACCGCGCCGCCGTGCGTGTCGCTGGCCGACGCGCGCACGCGCTTGGTCTCGGGCTGGTCCTCGCCATCGCTGCGCGGCGTGAAGCTCGGCACGTGCAGGTCCGAGGTCTTGCGGCCGAAGGCGTCCACGTGCAGCCCGAACTGGCCGTTGCCGGTCTCCAGCAAGGCCGCGCCGCCGCGTTCGGCATCGGCACCGCCCAGGCGCAGCTCGGCCGAGCCGCTCAGCCCGTCCAGCCGGGTCGACGGGATGCGGTTGTCCAGCGCGTTGACCACGCCGCCCACCGCGCTGCCGCCGTACAGCAGCGCGCCCGGGCCGCGCAGCACCTCGATGCGGTCGACGATCAGCGGATCGATCGGCACCGCGTGGTCGAAGCTCAGGCTCGACGCATCGAGCGAGCCGCCGGCGTTGCTGAGCATGCGCACGCGGTCGCCGTCGAGGCCGCGGATCACCGGCCGGTTCGCGTT
>NZ_JBFUGN010001597.1:0-790 GCF_056402895.1 Rhizobacter sp. P3_B12
GCCGAAAGCCACGCCGCGCAAGCAGGGCGGCCTGCTGGAGCAGGCGCTCGCATTCGATGATGCCGAAGCGGCACTGCAGGCCGCGCGCACCGCCTTGCTGAACAGCAGCGGCCAGTTGCGCGCCCACCTGGCCGCGCCCGAGCTCGACGACGCGGTCGCGCTGCTCGACGCCATCCACCACGCGAGCCGCCAGCAGCTCGCGCACGACGAGCATCTGCGGATGGCGCGGCTGTCGCGCGTGCTGCTGGCGCAGTTCGCCGCGTTCAAGCGCCTGCGCGGGCTGGCCGACATGGCCGACCTCGAACGCTGCGCGCTGGCGCTGCTGCGCGATGCCGACCTGTCGGGCTGGGTGCAGGAGCGGCTCGATTCGCGCGTGCGCCACGTGCTGATCGACGAGTTCCAGGACACCAGCCCGCTGCAATGGCATGCGCTGCACAGCTGGCTCTCGGCCTATGCCGGCGCCGGCGGCGGCGCGAGCGGGCAGCGGCCGCCGTCGGTCTTCATCGTCGGCGACCCGAAGCAGAGCATCTACCGTTTCCGCCGCGCCGAGCCGAAGGTGTTCGCCGCGGCCAGCGATTTCGTCGCCGGCGGGCTGGGCGGCCACGTGCTCGCCTGCGACCACACGCGGCGCAACGCGCCCGAGGTGATCGCCGCGCTGAACCGCGTCTTCGAGGCGGCGCAGCGCGACGGCGAGTACGACGGCTTCCGCGCGCACAGCACCGAGATCGCGCCGCTCGCCGGTGCCGGCGTGCGCGCGCTGCCGCCGGTGGCGCGCCCGCCGCGCGAGGCC
>NZ_JBFUGN010001598.1:0-790 GCF_056402895.1 Rhizobacter sp. P3_B12
CGTCTACACCGCCACGCTCGACGCACCGGCCGCCACCGACGTGACGGTCACGCTGTCGAACGGCGCCACCATCACCATCGCCGCCGGCACGAGCAGCGGCTCGGTCGCCCACGCGGCACCGGCCGACAGCCTCTATGCCGACGCGGGCAGCGTCTCGGCAACGATCAACGGCGCCAGCGGCGGCGGCTTCGAGCAGCTCACGGTCAACCCGGCCGCGGCCACCACCGCCGTGTCCGACACGGTCGACACCACCACCGTCACGCTGACGGCCTCGCCGTCGGTGGTCGAGGGCGGCAGCATCGTCTACACCGCCAGCCTCGGCGCACCGGCGCTGACGCCGGTCACCGTGACGCTGTCCAATGGCGACGTGATCACGATCGCCGCCGGCGCCAGCAGCGGCACGGTCGCGCACGCCACCGGCGCCGACAACGTCTACACCAACGCCAACACGGTCTCCACGACGATCAGCAGCGCCAGCGGCGGCCAGTTCGAGAACCTGGCGCTGAACCCGGCACCGGCCACGACCAGCATCGCCGATTCGATCGACACCACCACCGTCAGCATCACCGGCAGCAACACCGTCAACGAGGGCGCGGGCGCGAGCTACACGCTGTCGCTGACCAGCCCGGCGCAGACCACCGTCACCGTGACGCTGAGCTACGGCGGCACCGCCGCCGACGGCACCGACTTCGCCGGCGTCACCACGGTGACGATCCCGGCCGGCAGCAGCAGCGCGACGTTCAGCGTCGCCGCGCTGACCGACGGCACGGCCGAGGGGCCGGAGCAGTTC
>NZ_JBFUGN010001599.1:0-787 GCF_056402895.1 Rhizobacter sp. P3_B12
GAAAGCCGCCGCTCGCGACGGACGGCTCATGGCCGTCTCCGGTCGAAACTCACCGCTCCCATTTCGAGCGCAAAACGCGTCAGACGGAGATCATGAACCTGCTGAAAGCGCCTCGGTCGCTCTTGATTCCCAAGATCTTGAAAATGCGCGCGAGGTAGTCGACGCACGGTTCTCTCGCCTCGGTGTCTTCCAAGTAAAACGCTTCGACGGTCGGAGTCATCTGTTCGAAGACCCATGTGTCGCTCGGGTTCGCCTGTATGCCGGCAACGAGTCGATCGATGAGTGAGTTGATGAGCGGCTCAAGGCGGCGGCGCTCCTCCACTGCAGGTGCGCCTGGCAGCTTGAGAAACTTGGGCTCCTTCCGCAAGGCATCGAGAGCGGCAACCGTACTTGCGTCGATATGCAGGATTACTGAAGCTCCCGAAGAGGCTTGCACCGTCAGCAGCGGCAGGAACACCAGAAGTGCAAGCGCGGAAGTGCAGGTACGTCGGTTCACGATGAGATTATGCGATGAGGCGGGCACGGGAGGCCTGCCTGCTGAGCCTGTCAGTAATTTTGTGTGCGAGGCATAGCATGACGACCAGGAGCATGTATGCCAAGCAAGACGAAGACGAAGAACGAGGCGATCGCTGCGAGGACGGCGGCGCTGCCGAAGATCCCGAAGGAACTGCTGGATCAATTCACTCAAGGGCCGATGACGGCCGAGGCGATAGCGGAAGCGTCGATGGCGTTCAAGAAGGCGCTGATCGAGCGGGCGCTGGGTGGCGAGCTGAGCCATCACCTGGGC
>NZ_JBFUGN010001600.1:0-782 GCF_056402895.1 Rhizobacter sp. P3_B12
GCCGTGGCGACGCTGGCCTTCGGGCCGGACCTGCTGGCGCATGCGCCGTTCGGCGGTCTGCGCCTGGGGCTGCCGTTGGTCCTCGCGCTGACCGGCTTGCTGGCCGGCGATGCGCTGCAGCGCGCGGCGCGGCCCGAGGCCGCTGCAGCATTGCGGTGGACACGGGAGATGCTCGTGCAATGGGGCATCGTCGCCTGGGCGTTGGTGTGGTGGGGCCTGATGCTGGTGCCGCAGGTGCTGCACCTGCTGCGCGAGGCCGATGCGCTGGACGGCTGGCCGGCGGCGCTGGTCGGCTGCGTGGTCGCGAGTTCGCTGCTCGCGACGATGCTCGCGGTGTGGCGCCAGTGGCGCGTGCTCGGGCAGGCCACCGCGCTGACGCTGCCGGCGCTGGTGCTGGTCGCGCTCGGCATGGCGGCACTCGAGATCACGCCGTCGGCCCACCTGGGCTGGCTGGCGTGGCCGGTGGCGCTGCTCTGGCATGTGCTGCTGCTGCGCCGGCAGGCGGCGTGGCTTGGTGGCTGGCCGCTGCAGGCCGTGCACGTGCTCGGGCTGTGGCTGTTCGTCGGCGTGGCGGCGGGCGAGCTGGCGGTGCATCTGTTCGACGCGGGCGAGCCCGGCTCGGCCTGGCGCGTGCTCGGCTGGGTGCCGGTGATCGCCGCCGCGGTGTTCGCATTGACGCGGCCGGCGGTGCTGCGCCGTTGGCCGGTGGCCGATTTCCGCGAGGCCTACCTGGTGGTCGGCGCCGCGCCGCTCGCACTCGGCCTGCTGCTGTGGGTGTGGGG
>NZ_JBFUGN010001601.1:0-781 GCF_056402895.1 Rhizobacter sp. P3_B12
GCGGCCTGGTTCGCACGGTGAGCCTGCAATACAACGCGCTGGGCAGCATCCTCTACAAAAGCGATGTGGGGCTGTACAGCTACGGCGCACAGGGGGCGAACGCGGTGCGGCCGCATGCAGTGCAGAGCATCGAAGGCGCAGCAGCCAACGGCTACGGCTTCGACGCGAACGGCAACCTCGCCAGCGCGACCGCAGGCAAGTACCGTGGCATCACCTACACCGGCTTCAACCTGCCGAACAGCCAAGCGGGCTTGCAAGGGCCTGCAGGCGGCCCGAGCTACACCTGGAACTACGACGAGGACCATGCCCGCATCCGAGAGGTTCGGACGATCCCGAGCGGTACCAACGCGGGCACCCGAACGACGTGGTACCTGCATCCGGACAACACCGGTGGACTGGCCTTCGAGAGCGAGGTCAATGCGCCGACGAGCCCGAGCGCAGCGAACCCTGCGATCACGAGCAACCGCCACTACCTGAGCGCAGGTGGCCAGAGCCTCGGCGTGCTGGTCACCACCGGAGCGCTACCGGCACTCGGCGTCCCGCAGACCGCCCCGCCCCTGCAATCCAGCCTGAGCGCGGTGAAGCTGGAGTACTGGCACAAGGATCACCTGGGCAGCATCGCGGCGACGACGGATCACAACGGCAACGTGACGGCCCGCGACGCGTACGACCCGTTCGGCAAGCGCCGCTTCGTCAACGGCAACCACGACGCCGCCGGCACGCTGGTGATCGACTGGAGCCCGGCCGTCAACAGCGGCACCGACCGCGGCTTCACCGGCCA
>NZ_JBFUGN010001602.1:0-774 GCF_056402895.1 Rhizobacter sp. P3_B12
TGGCGCTCCACAGCCTACCCACCCGCGCCTTTGCAACACCGCCGCACTGTGTTTGGGGGAAAAGATTGAAGTGACCGACGAGCATGCGRGCGCYCGCGCGCTCGTCGGTCACTTCAATCTTTTCCCCCCAACAAGAGCGGCKGGTGSTTAGCGCGGGGGGTGAGGGRMTGGGCTGGGGGCGATTTCTGAGGCGACGAAGAAGMTYGGYTYCGKGGGTGGCGCGCGCCAGCGCGCTTCGTAGACWKACTCATCGCCACTGTTTGACCACARCGAACGAAGTGAGYGGAGGGAGTTTGGCGATGCACCCMCGRARCCGAGCTTCTTCGTGGAGTCGGCGCCCCCAGGGCGCCGACCGCCTCGGCATGAGCCCCCAGCCCAGCCCCTCACCCGCCCCGCCGCGCACGCGCCGCGGCGCGACGAACTACAGGTTGCTTTCCTTCGTGATGAACCACTGGCCGTCAATCAACCGCCACGTCACCGACTTGTTCACGACGTCGGAGTAGCCCGACGAGGTGTAGGTCTGCTTGAAGCGGGTCTGCGCAACACCAGGCCCGATGGCCTGCACGTCGATGTTCTCCAGCTTCACGCTGAGCGAGCCGGACTTCGCCAGCATCGCCTGCCGGCGTGCCTTCCAGGCGTCGACCGAGCCCTGCGCCGGCTTGAAGCCAGGGGCATAGAAGCTGAGGTAGCGCGGCAGGTCCTTGGCCTCCCAGGCCGCCGTCCACGCCGTCAGGCGCGGCAGCGGCGAGCTGGCCGCAGCGGCCGGCGCAACCG
>NZ_JBFUGN010001603.1:0-774 GCF_056402895.1 Rhizobacter sp. P3_B12
GGTAGGGGTGAGAAGACCCCCAAAATGCTTCGAGTCTTGAGTTTTCACACAGCCTCGGCCACAAGCAGACGGTCGCCAGTGACGGCTTTCTGGGTACCCACGGTGACCATGAACAGGTCAGTTGCAGTCGGCATCAGGAACGAAGCTATGAAAGCGATCCAGGCGCTATCGTCGGTACTTCACTTGGCGGTAATCACTGACGATCGGGCCGAGGTTAGCCGCCCGCACAAGCAGGTCGGTCTTATCATCGGCCAAATTCAGATGGCCATCCTCGAGCCGATCGTCGGTGAACATCCGGATTTGGACGATCTTCGCTAAGGCGGAGGTCGGCCAGGAGCCCCCCTTCGCGAACAGCAGCTAAGCTGCCGATGGCAAACGAAAGTTGAACGATGAACTTCCATTCGCGAACCCTTTCCAGGGTGCTCGTCGGCCTGGGTTTGGCAGGCCTCTCGGCCGCTTCGTTCAGTGCCGACCTGTCGAAGGGCGAGACCATGCCTCAAACGCAYGAGGCGTTCAGCTTCGAGGGCTTGTGGTTCGAGACTGCCAACTATCCGGCCTCCAGCGTCTTGCGCTTCTTGCCTTACGGGAAAGGATGGATCGGGCAATACGTCCAGGTCAGTCCACCGCAACAGCGAATTGGCTTCCGGGTTGGAGAGACTGTCATCCGGGGGACCGTCAGCGGGCCCGATTTCGTCGGGGAGGTACTCTTGAAGCCCTTGCAAGAGGACCCGGTGTGCATTGGTCTGACGGTCGGGTGGGTGCCCATCAGGATGT
>NZ_JBFUGN010001604.1:0-773 GCF_056402895.1 Rhizobacter sp. P3_B12
GTACATCGATCGATCCCCCGAGGGGATGCGGGGTACATCGATCGATCCCCCGAGGGGATGCGGGCCGGCTCGGGAACGGTCCAGCGCTCGGCCCGCTTCATCCACCCTCCTGCGCGACGTCGTGCCGCACGATCGGGTAACCGCGATCGGTGTAGTGCTTCCAGCGCGCCCGGCCCGACGGGCGGTCGTCGCCGTCGCGCGAGACCAATTCGATCACGCGCTCGAAGCTCTCGAAGCCGTCGGCAGGTTCTTCGCCCAGGTTCAGCAGCACCTCGTGGTGCGGCGCATCGGCCACCTGCTCGACCAGCCACACCGGCGTGTGCGCGAGCCGCGGTGCGATCGCCTGGCCGGCGCGTGCATGCACATGGGGCACGAAATCGGTGGGTTCGAACACCCACAGCTGCTTGTCGAGGCGCCCGAGCACCGGTGCGGGGCCTGCGACCACCACGCGTGCACCGCGGCGAGTCGCCTTGCGCAGCAATCTGCACGCATACGACAGCCTGTCGGGCACGTTGAAGTGGAAGCTGACCTCGGTCATGGAGCCCCCACGTCGCTGCGCTCCTGCCCCCCGAGGGGGCGCCTCCCACTCGGCCCGGCAAAGCCGGATCCTGGGGAGTTGCTTGATGGAGCGGCTTGTGCGGGCTGCGGCATTACTTTGCCTGCGACAGCACGAACTGGGTCAGCAGCGGCACCGGCCGGCCGGTCGCGCCCTTGGCCGCGCCGGACTTCCAGGCGGTGCCGGCGATGTCCAGGTGCGCCCAGCGGTACTTGGC
>NZ_JBFUGN010001605.1:0-769 GCF_056402895.1 Rhizobacter sp. P3_B12
GCACGACGGCCAGCCGGCGCTGCAACGGGCGCAGCGGCTGTTGCCGGCCTGGCTGCAGGCCGCGCGCGAACTGCCGCCGCACGACCTGCTGGACCGCATCGTCGCCGAGGGCGCGTATCGAGAACGCGTCGCGGCGGTCGTGCCGCCGGAGCAGCGGGCCGCGGCGCTGAATGCGATCGACGCGCTGCTCGGCCAGGCGCTGACGCTCGACGGCGCGCGCTATGCGACGCCGTACAACTTCGTGCGCGCACTGAAGCGCCGCGCGCTGAAGGTGGCGCCGCCGGCGCAGCGCAACGCGGTGCAGCTGCTGACGGTGCACGGCGCCAAGGGGCTGGAGGCGCGTGTCGTCTTCATCATGGACAGCGCCCCCGAGCGGGCCGGCACCGAGACCGCCACCGTGCTGGTCGACTGGCCGGTCGAGCTGGACCGGCCGGCGCGCTGTGCCTTCGTCTACTCCGAGGGCGACGTGCCGCCGTCGCTGGCGCCGGCGATGCTGGCCGAGCAGGTGGCGCGCCAGCGCGAGGAGCTGAACGGCCTCTACGTCGCGATGACCCGGGCGCGCGAGCAGGTGGTGTTCAGCCGCACCGAGCCGCACATCGCGGCGCCCGGCGCGTCGTGGTGGCAGCGCGTCGAGGCGCTGGTGGCGGCCTGGCTGCCGGTCGACGTGGCATCGGCCGCGGCCGGGCAGGGGGCGTTCGCGCTGCCGGGGCTGCCGGAGGTGCCGGTGGCGGTCGACGTGGCGCCCGCTGCTTCCTTCACGGCACGCGAC
>NZ_JBFUGN010001606.1:0-766 GCF_056402895.1 Rhizobacter sp. P3_B12
GCATGTGGAGAGCATGGCGGTGTTCGAGCGGGGCTGATCGACAGCACCCAAAAGCACCCAAAGCGAAAGGGCCCCGGAGGGCCCTTTTTCTTGCGCGGTCAGCGGACCGCTTATTCGCGGTCGCCGCCGAAGATGCCGAGGATGTTCAGCAGGCTGACGAAGACGTTGTAGACGTCCAGGTAGATCGCGAGCGTCGCGCTCACATAGTTCGTCTCGCCGCCGTCGACCACGCGCTTCAGGTCGTACAGCATGAAGGCCGAGAAGATCACGACCGCGAGGGTCGAGATCGTCAGCGACAGCACCGGCATCTGCAGCCAGATGTTGGCGAGGCTCGCGACGATCAGGCCGATCACGCCGACCATCAGGAACTTGCCCCAGCTGGAGATGTCGCGCTTGATCGTCGTGGCCAGCGTTGCCATCGCGATGAACACCACCGAGGTGCCGCCGAAGGCCATCATGATCAACTGGCCGCCGTTCCGGTAGCTGCCGAGCACGCGCCCGATCGTCAGCGACAGCATCACGCCCATGAAGAACGTGAAGGCCAGCAGCAGCACGACGCCGGTCGGCGAGTTCTTGGTCTTGTCGATCGCGTAGAAGAACGCGAACGCTCCGCCGAGGAACAACACGAAGGTCATGATCGGGCTGGCGCGCGCCACATCGGCGAAGCCGAAGGCCATGCCGGCCCAGGCGCCGATGACGGTCGGCACCATCGACAGTGCCAGCATCCAGTAGGTGTTGCGAAGAACCCGGTTGCGCTGTTCAGCGC
>NZ_JBFUGN010001607.1:0-765 GCF_056402895.1 Rhizobacter sp. P3_B12
GGGTGTGCTCGCTCATCGCGGGGTGTCGGCGGCTGCGGCGCTCGCGCGGTAGGCGCGCACGGCATCGAGGAAGGCGACGCGGTCGAACTCGGGGTGCAGGCGGTAGCGCAGCAGGTACTCGACGGCGAACATCGCGACCAGCGAGACCGGCGTCAGCACGTTGGCGAACAGCGACCAGGCCGCGAGCGGGGCGAGTGCGAACTGCACGAAAGCGAACAGCAGGAACGAGGTGCCGGCGATCGCGACGAAGTAGATCGTCCAGGCCAGCGTGACGTGCCGCGTGTAGACCACCATGGTCGGCTGCATCGGGTTGTGCAGGCGGCGCGCCAGTTGCGTGATGAAGGGCTCGCGCCCGGCGCGCAGCGTGCGGCCGAACCACCCCGCGAGCCCGAGGTGGATGCCGGCATGCTGGGCCAGGTAGAGCCACGAGACCGGCAGCCGCGAGCCGTTCAGCAGCACCGCGACGGCGACCCCCGCCAGCCCCAGCGCGACGAGCCGCTGGCCCGCATGCCACAGGCCCCACAGCGCGGCGCCGACCATCGGCCCGAGCAAGGTGAGCAGTGCGGGAACGGAGCCGGCGTCGCGGCTCACGAGATGGTGCGCGAGCAGCGCATACGCCCCGAGGCCGACGGCGGCCAGACCCCAGCGGGCGCGTGCGCTCATCGTGTCACTGCGTACGGTGTGCCGCGATGTGGCCGGCCAGGCTGCGCAGCGACGAGAAGATGCGCAGGTTGTCCTCGTCGCCAGAGCGCAGCTGGAAGCCGT
>NZ_JBFUGN010001608.1:0-757 GCF_056402895.1 Rhizobacter sp. P3_B12
GCCTGCAGGCGCGTGAAGAGGTAGCGCTCCAGGTTCAGCGTGAGGTTCTGCAGGTTGTCGGCCGCGGCGGCCTGGTAGCGCTGGTGGCTGGTCCACAGCGAGAACGCGAGGAAGCCCGCCACCACGGCCAGCGCCAGTGCGGCACCGACGGCCAGGCGCCGAAACGGCTGTCGCCAGTCCTGTGCGGTCGGCTCGTCGCTCACGTCGGCTCCCTGCGTCGTCGCGTGCCCTCGCGGCATGCGCTCGTTGCTGTGAGAAGGTTATAGCGCTGCCGCGCAACGGGCGACAACCGCAGTTCCACCCACGCCGGCATCGACAAGCTTGGGGATGCGCCTTCCGGCACGCATCACCCCTTGCCCTGTTGCAGGCTCAGCAAGGCATCGACATGGGCCACGAATCGGTCGAAGTAGCCCGGCGACAGGTCGCGCATCAGCGTCAGCGAGCGGTGCACGAGGTGATGCGAATTCAGCGGGCCGGCGTTATCCGGCAAGGCAGCCTGCGACTGCGCGAGGCGTTGATCGGCACTCAGCCGCGACCAGGTGCGGCGGAAGAAAGGCAGGGTGTCCAGTTCGGCGGTTGCGGCAGGGGCTTGCGCCGTCGGCGGGATCGGCACCTGCCGCGCCAGGCCGGCCACCAGATCGGCCAACGCGCTGCGCGGCGCCGGGCCGGCCTCGGCGGGTGGCTGGGTGGGCTCACCCTGCGACGCCGCTTGGTCCAGCGCCTGGCCACACGCCGAGAGCAGCACGGCGAGCCGCTC
>NZ_JBFUGN010001609.1:0-756 GCF_056402895.1 Rhizobacter sp. P3_B12
GACCCACTCAACTACCGAGATGCAGGCGGCGACAATCTTATGCACATTGCGGCCCGACATGGCGACATAAATACGATTAAGTTATTAATCGGGGCCGGCATGTGCATCGACGAGCAGGGGGAGATGGGTTTCACAGCTTTGCACAATGCATATCAATATAAGCAACCTGAAGTCGTTGATTTTTTATTGGCTCATGGAGCTTCGACAAAGATTGAAAATAATTTTGGAAAGCTACCCGGYGATTACGCCGGCTGAGACTGCCGATGCCACCCCGGCCGACCGGCCGGGGGCCCCTGTAAAACCGCGGCCACGAGGGTCAAGCCTTGCCTTTTGCCTGTCCCTTCTTGCCCTTGTTATCGGAAGTGACGAACCCGATAGGCCGCTTGTGCGGCTCGGATGGCGTCATGAGTTCAGTGCATCGAACACCTCTTGAGCCCAATCAAGACCAGCTCGCAAATCCGAACTGCCCAGCCCGCTCGCGGACGTATCGGACCACCGCGTTCAAGTCCATCACCTCCAGCCTGTTCTTCTTGAGAAACGACCGCCACTGCACTTGCTTGGTGGCGTCTTCGGCAAATGCATTGCTCAGGCCAATTGGATGGCTCGGGCTACACGGCGACGTACAACCTGCGCGGCCAGCTCGCGACGATCACCAAGGCTGGGGTGACGACGCGCTACACCTACAACGCGGCCGGGCAGCGCGTGCGCAAGGTGAGCAGCACGGGGCCGCAGAGCACGGTGGTGTTCGTGTACGAC
>NZ_JBFUGN010001610.1:0-755 GCF_056402895.1 Rhizobacter sp. P3_B12
GGCCAGCATCGCGCCGAGCGGCTGGCCGGCTTCCCAGGTCTGCCACAGCGCCTCGGGCAACGTCACCGGATCGGGCGATCCGCGCACCGAGATCCAGACCAGCGGCGTCAGGTTGCCGATCACGAAACACAGCAGCGCTGCGAGCGCGAGCGCCAGCAGCCCGGGCAGCGACACCCGGTGGCCGCGGCCGAGCAGCGCGCCGCAGCGCCGGCAGTGCGCGGTCTCGCCGGGCTGCAGCGACACGCGCTGGTGCACCGCGTCGCACTGCTCGCAGACCACCAGGTCGGGGCGAGGGCACAGCACCGCGGGGGCGTCGGCTGCCGCATCGACGGCCTCGGCGGGCAGGTCGGCGGTGGGAGCCGGGCGGGAGGCGGTGGAGTCGGTCATTCAGGCAGAAGGTACGGCGAAGGCCGATCGTAGGGAGGGATGGACAGCGAGTGTGTAGGACGACGGCGGATTCGCGGCTACCCCTTCAGGCGACGGTACACCGTGTTGCGCGCGACGCCGAGCTGCCGTGCCGCCAGCGAGACATTGCCGCCGGCCGCCGCGACGGCGCGGCGGATCGCATCGGTCTCCAGCGCCTGGAGCGTCGGCGGGGCTTCGGCCGACGCCGGCGCCAGCCCGGCCGACAACCCGGATGGCAGCGCGACCGGCGACAGCGTGGCCTGCGACACCAGGCTCGCGGCCGACCAGAACACCGGCCACTGGAACACCGCCCGCACGTGCAGCGGCGCCCCCGCCGCCGGGCCGAGCAC
>NZ_JBFUGN010001611.1:0-755 GCF_056402895.1 Rhizobacter sp. P3_B12
GATCGGGGTCGATCACCAGCACGCGATAGGTCTCTTCCGGCACCATCACCAGCGGCTTGTGGCGCGCGCCCGTCGTGGCGGCCGGCGATGCCACCTGCGGCAGGCTGATCACGAACTCCGCGCCGAGCCCGGGGCCGGCGCTGGAGGCCGCGATGTCGCCGCCATGCAGGAGCGCGATGCGCCGCGCCAGCGTCAGGCCGACGCCCAGCCCCGGCCGGCGCGCCGCGGTGCCGGCATCGTGGCGTGCGAACAGCTCGAACACATGCGGCAGGAAATCGGCGGCAATGCCTTGTCCGCGGTCCTTCACGCGCACCAGCACCTGGTCGCCGTTCGGGCCGCCACGCGCCTGCACCGACACCGAGATCTCGCCCGGGTCGCGCGAGAAGATCGATGCGTTGTAGACGATCGCCGAGACGGCCTGCGCGAGCCGCAGCGCATCGCCGTCGACCCAGGCCGCCTCCTTCGGGAACTCGGTCTTCAGCGTGTGGCCGGCGGCACTGAGCTTCGTGCGCAGGCCGTCGAGCGCGGTGCGCACCACCGCATCCACCGCCACCGGTTCCTTGATCAGCGTGATCTGGCCCTGCGCGACGCGCGTCACGTCGACCAGGTCGTCGATCAACCGGCGCAGCCGCGCCACCTGGCGCTCGACGATCTCGCGCAGCCGCCCGATCGTCGGGTTGTCGCTCTCCATCGTGCGCAGCACGCTGGCCGCGTTGGCGATCGGCGCCAGCGGGTTGCGCAGCTCATGCGAGAGC
>NZ_JBFUGN010001612.1:0-754 GCF_056402895.1 Rhizobacter sp. P3_B12
CGTGAAACTTCATCGCCTTGCCCGACGACAGGACTGCATAGGCATCGTCGGAGCGCTCATTGACGACGTTCAACACGTTTCCGCGGGTGTTCGCCCGATTGACATGCACCAGGCGATTTCTGGTCCCCGTTTCGACCAACCGTCGCCGCGTTTCGTCGAAGAGCCTGGATATTGCGTCCCTGGCCCCTTGGTCCTCGATGCCTTGCGTTGTTGCCGATGTCGCCATTTGCCGATTCCTCCGAACTCCTGAGTATTCAACCTGAAAGCGGCCCCGGCGGAGTTTAGGTGTCTTCAGACGCGCGAAATGCCGCCAACGCATCGTGCGAGACTCAGCCCGATCAACGAGGGTTCGCCATACCTCATGTTCACCTTCCTCAAGACCACCGCCTGGGCCTACCCCGCGCTCGAGGTCGTGCACATCGTCGGCATCGCGCTGCTGCTGGGCAACCTGATCGCGCTCGAGGTGCGCGTGTTCGGCCGCGCCGCTGCCCTGCCCGTCCCCGCGCCGGCCCGGCTGTCGCTCACGCTGGCACTCGCCGGCTTCTCGCTCGCGGCCGCGAGCGGCTTGCTGATGTTCGCCACGCAGCCTGACGAGTTGCTCGCCAACCGCGCCTTCATCGTCAAGATGGGCCTGCTGGCGCTCGCCGGGATCAACGCTGCCGCGTTCCATCTGCGCGGCTCGCTGCGCAAACTCGACTCGGCGGCGCGGCTACAGATGCTGGTGTCCACTGGCCTCTGGCTTGCCGTGGTGGTC
>NZ_JBFUGN010001613.1:0-753 GCF_056402895.1 Rhizobacter sp. P3_B12
GCGCTGCTCCGACACCCTCTGCAAGGCCGCCTGCAGATGGTTCGCGACGCCCACCAGCCGCTCGACGCCGGCCTTGCCGACGCGGCGCGTCGCGCTTTCCACCTGCCAGGCGTTGGACAGCAGGCCTTGCGCATCGCGCAGGTCGGCCTCGCTGTGGTCGGCGTAGTGAAGCAGCGCGAGCAGGCCCTCGAGGTAGGCGTCCCAGCCACCACCGAGCTGCGCCGCCACGGCGCGGTGCGTGCTGCGGCAGGCCTTGTCGTGCGCCAGCAGCCGCTGCTCGACCTGGCGGTGCTCGCGCTCGACGGCGTTCAGCAGGCCCGGCAGTTCGCCTTGCTTCAGCGTGCGGTCGCGGTGGCGGATCAGGCCGCCGGGCGCCTTCAGCGCGCCGGTTTTCAACGCGCGCAGCTGGCCCAGCTCGCGCTCCAGTTCGCGCAGCCGCGCCACGTCGTCGAGCAGCGACTCGGGGTAGAGCGCCGCCAGATCGGCCGGCGTCGCGCGCTGCAGCGCCGGGTCGGCCAGCTCGGCCGCGCTCTTCACGCTGCGCGTGACCGAGCGGCCGAGGTACACGCCGCGGTAACGGCCCTGCAGGCTTTCGCGCGCGAACTGCTCGTCGAGCGCCTGCAGCGAGTCCTCGAGCGCGATCGGCGCGAGCTTCGTCTCGCCGATCAGCTGCGCGGTGACGCGCTCGCGCAGGCCCGGTGCGTCGTCGAACAGCTCCCAGGCGCTGCGGTCGTCGAACGGCGCCGCCACGTA
>NZ_JBFUGN010001614.1:0-749 GCF_056402895.1 Rhizobacter sp. P3_B12
CTGCACCTCCTGCGGCATGCCGAACAGCATCGGCGTGCCGAAGATGCCCGGCGCGATCGTCATGTTGCGGATGCCGTTGCGGGCCAGGTCGCGCGCGATCGGCAGCGTCATGCCGACGATGCCGCCCTTCGACGCGGCATAGGCTGCCTGGCCGATCTGGCCGTCATAGGCCGCCACGCTGGCGGTCGAGATCAGCACGCCGCGCTCGCCGGTGGGCTCGGGCGCGTTGCGGCTCATCGCCTCGGCGGCGAGGCGGATCATGTTGAAGCTGCCGACCAGGTTGACCGTCACCGTCTTCGCAAACACCGCGAGCGGGTGCGCACCGTCCTTGCCGACCGTCTTGACGGCCGGTGCGATCCCGGCGCAGTTGACGAGGCCCATCAGCTTGCCGGCCGCCACCGCCGCGGCGACGACCGCCTGGCCGTCGGCCTCCTGGCTCACGTCGCAGCGCACGAAGACGCCGCCCAGTTCCTTCGCGACCGCCTCGCCCTTGTCGGCCTGCAGGTCGGCGATGACGACCTTGCCGCCGGCGGCCGCGAGCATGCGCGCCGAGCCTTCGCCGAGGCCCGAGGCCCCGCCGGTCACGATGAAGACCTTGCCTGCGATGTCCATGGCGTGCCTCTTACTGAAGCGCGGCCAGCGCGCGGGCGGTGATCTCCTCGACCGTGCCGGTGCCGGAGATCTTGCGGTATCGGGGCGCGACGGCGTCGCCGGCCGCGGCCCAGCTGGAGTAGTACTCGACCAGCGGG
>NZ_JBFUGN010001615.1:0-744 GCF_056402895.1 Rhizobacter sp. P3_B12
GCTGATCGCGGCGCGCGCGCTGCAGGGCATCGGCGCGGCGCTGCTGGTGCCGGGCAGCCTGTCGCTGATCGGCGCCAACTTCACGCAGGCCGAGCGCGGGCGCGCGATCGGCACCTGGTCGGCGCTGAGCGGCGTCGCCGCGGCCATCGGCCCGGTGCTCGGCGGCTGGATGGTCGAGCACTGGCGCTGGACCTGGGCCTTCCTCGTCAACCTGCCGCTCGGCGCCGCGCTGCTGCTGATCTGCGCCACCCGCGTGCCGGAAAGCCGCAACAGCACCGACACGACGGCGATCGACGTGCCGGGTGCCGTGCTCGTCACGCTCGGCCTCGCCGGCATCGTGTTCGCACTGGTGCAGGCGCCGCTGCACGGCTGGGGATCGGCCGACGTGCTCGCGGCGCTTGCGATCGGCATCGCCGGCCTCGCGCTCTTCCTGCGCGTCGAGGCGCGCAGCGCCGCACCGATGGTGCCGCTGCGCCTGTTCCGCATCGGCGATTTCGCCGGCGCCAACCTGCTGACCCTGCTGCTGTACGCCGCGCTCGGCGGCGGGCTGTACTTCCTGCCGCTCAACCTGATCCAGGTGCAGGGCTACGGTGCGGCAGCGGCCGGTGCCGCGATGCTGCCGTTCATCGCGATCATGTTCGCGCTGTCGCGGGCCGCGGGGCACATCGTCGACCGCACCGGGCCGCGCCTGCCCTTGATCGTCGGCCCGCTGGTGGCTGCCGTCGGCTTCGCACTGTTCATGGT
>NZ_JBFUGN010001616.1:0-743 GCF_056402895.1 Rhizobacter sp. P3_B12
CTGGGAGCCGATCGAGGTGAAGGCTGGCGCGAGACATGGAGTGAACCTCGGAAACTTCGACCCGCAGTTGATCGCCTCCGTGCGAGTCCGCAAGTTCGACGGTGCGGACACCTGGAAATTCTTCGACGAGTGAGCCGGCATCCGGCCACGTCCGGTCGCTCGCGATCACCTCGAGGACCGATGCCCCCTCAGCCCAGCTTCATCGCGTACTCCACCCGCGACGCCATCTGCGGATCGCTCGGCTTCTCGAAGCTGTTGCAGAAGGCCGCGGTGGCGCCGGCCACGTCGTTCGTGCCCTTCACCGCGTCGATCGCGCCCTTGTACTCGCCCTGCAGCTCCTGCTTCAGGTAGCCGTAGTTGGCGGCCTGGCTCGACGGGTCGAGCTTGTYGGCCTTGGCGAAGTCGATCAGGCCCTGCTTGCGCACCCCGCCCCATTGGGCGATGCCATAGCCGTTGCCGTTGTCGTCGGCCATGTTGCCGTTCGGCCCGCCGATGCCGCCGCCCTGCGTGATGCCGGTATTCATGCCGCCGCTCTCGTGCCACAGGTTGCCGACGATGCCGGCGGCCTGGGCGTCGTTGAGGCCGAAGTCCTTCTTCAGGTTGTCCTTCCACTGCTGCGCGGCCTGCAGGCTCTCGCCCGGCTGCAGCGCCTGGGTCTGGGCCGCGCCGCTCAGCGGACCGGCATCGCCGCCGCCGGTGGCCGGCTGGGCCGGCGCCTCGGTCACCGCGGCGGGGCCTTGCTC
>NZ_JBFUGN010001617.1:0-742 GCF_056402895.1 Rhizobacter sp. P3_B12
GCACATCGTTGGCGCTTGAGGGCGGCCTAGAAAATTTGGGCGTTGATTCGTAGCTTGTGAGGTCATCCTCAGTTAATGCATGATATCGCCAGACAAAGCCGAGGTGCTGCCGGAGATCCGCGCTCGAGAGCCTCAAGATTGGAATGTCTGCGCGAGTCATTGCGCTATGCCGTGACAACAGAGATGGAACCAGCCGTTGTCGATAGTGATGTCTGGATGGCGTGCACGTTTTCCGCAGAGAGGTCGTTGACCCACTTGCGCCAAGTGCTAGAAATATCGCCTTGGAGAATGTCCTTCGGCCAAAATGAAAGAGGTGTCATCCAGGTTTCCGAAAAGAATGAGGACGAAGTAAAGCGCCGGGATAGTTCATTTTTTACGGCATATAGATCGGCAGCCTGCCAGTTGAATCCAAGTAACCATTGGATCAGAATACGTGCGAGCGACGAGCCACGCACACCAGGCATCCTCAAGCTGCACTCGGCGAACGATATACTTCGGATCTCGCAAAGGTTAATTTGCAGGCGCTGACGAACAATCATTGGGAAGCTCCGCTCAGCGACTAGCTGCGCGAGTTTCCAATACGTAGCGTAGGTAGCAAATCTCTCCTCCGATGGTAAAGCCCTGCAAGGAAATATCGCAATCACTTGCTCTTCTTCGGCAGGATGCATCGGAAGTGTGGATATCGGGTTGCTCACAATAGTGCTTGATGAGCGAATGTCTGGCAAGGCCCTTCCTCCAGTAG
>NZ_JBFUGN010001618.1:0-740 GCF_056402895.1 Rhizobacter sp. P3_B12
GCTCCTGCAAGGCTTGGACGAGGGATTCTCGAAAGCCGGCCGACCGCTGTCCGAACGCGTGTCGGAGGCAGCACGAATCGTGGTCGAGGAGTGTTTGGAGGAAGTTGACGGGGAGAAGCCCGAGGCCGACTACCTGCTGAAGGGCTGGTTTCTGGGGATCCTTTGGCCGATTAATGACTGGTATGAGCGTCGATACGGGAAGGCGCTTATCGATCGCTCGAAACGACGCCTACGAGGCATGGTTCTCTACTTCGACGTGCCACTCGTCATAGCCGTTCCTGAGGTCTTGTTCGAAGCCGGTAAAGATGACGATGGTCCTTGGGTGCGATTTCCGATCGAGGTCCTTGCCTATGAAAAGCCGCTCGAATGGCTTGAGACGCCGCCGCCGATCGCGGAAATGAAGTCGAAGCGGAAAGAGCGGCTCTTGGCATCGATCTGCACGGTTGCCACGCACCTGCGTGCGATCAAGAACGATCTGAACACGGCCACCTTGCTGCCAGAGGCCCGGAAGCGGGCGGCTGGCGTACTGCTGCATTTGGACCGGGCCGCGGACACAGGTTCCTCTCATCATCCGAACGCCCGCTCCCTGTCCGTGTGGGAGCTCCAAATGGCTTGCGAGCAGACCATGAAGGCGCATTTGTTGCAGCGCGGCATCGCAGTCCCACGCACTCACAACCTTCGGGATTTGCAGCGCCTGACCTTCGGCCCGAACGCCCCCCCTGTCGCGAAGAGTGCAATGG
>NZ_JBFUGN010001619.1:0-739 GCF_056402895.1 Rhizobacter sp. P3_B12
TCCTCCACCACGCGCGGCTGGTCGGCGTACTGCTGGATCTCCACGCCCGCCGGCAGCTCCTGCCGCACCTGCGCCAGCCGCTGCTCCAGCGCGCGCCCGAAATCCAGCACGTTGCCGTTGGCCTGCATCGTCACGCCGATGGCCAGCACCGGCACGCCGTTGTGGCGGATGGTGAGGCTCGGCGGATCCTCGTAGCCGGTGCGCACGGTGGCGATGTCGGCCAGCCGCAGCAGCTGGCCGCCCACTTCCAGCCTCACGTCGGCAACGTCCGCGGTGCCGTGCAATCCGCCGTCCACGCGCACCTGCACGCGGTCGTGCGTGGCATCGGCCGAACCGGCCGGGGCCACCAGGTTCTGGCGCGCCAGCGCGTCGAACACGGCGGTCGGCGCGATGCCGAGCGCGGCCAGCCGCCGGGTCGACAGCTCCACGTACACGCGCTCGGCCTGCTTGCCCAGGATGTCGACCTTGCCGACACCGTCCACGCCCTGGATGCGCCGCTTCACGTCTTCGGTGACCGCCAACAGCTCGGCCATCGACAGCTCGGGCGCGCTCAACGCGTAGAGCACGCTGTAGCGGTCGTTGTACTCGTCGTTGAAGAAGGGCCCGCGCACGCCGTCGGGGAACTCCTGGCGCACATCGCCGATCTTCTTGCGCACCTGGTACCAGGCGTTGTCCAGCTCCGCCTTGCTGGAGCCGCCCTTCATGTACAGCGTGACGCCGCCATAACCCTGGCGCGAGA
>NZ_JBFUGN010001620.1:0-738 GCF_056402895.1 Rhizobacter sp. P3_B12
GGCCACGCCGGCTGCTGCCAGACATAGAGGGGCTTGGTGGAAACCATGAGCCGCATTCTAGGCGATTCGGCTCAAATAGTGAGCCGCAAATCTGGATTTGCGGCTCACGCGGTGCCGGCCGCCATTCGATGTGGCACACGGCTTGCAACCCCGTCGGTCTTCTGCCAGAGAACACGAATATGTCGTTGAGATCATGTTTGCAAGCGCTTCGCTGAGGCGCCTGCGGCGATGACCTGGTCCATCATTGCGCGCGACGGCCAGGGGCGTTTCGGGGTCGCGATCGCGAGCCGCTTCCTCGCCGTCGGTGCGTTGTGCGCACCATGACGGCGCTGCTCGAGGTGCGCCAGCTGCGCACGCTCTTCAAGACCGACGACGGCGAGTTCGCCGCGGTCGATGGCGTCAGCTTCGAGGTGCAGGCCGGCCGCACGCTGGCGATCGTCGGCGAATCGGGCTGCGGCAAGAGCGTGACCTCGCTGTCGATCATGGGCCTGGTGCCGTCGCCGCCGGGGCGCATCGCCGGCGGCTCGGTCCGCTTCGAGGGCCGCGAGCTGGTCGGTGCGCCGGCGCAGGCGCTGCAGGACCTGCGCGGCAACGGCATGGCGATGATCTTCCAGGAGCCGATGTCGTCGCTGAACCCGGTCTTCACGATCGGCGAGCAGATCGTCGAGGGCCTGCTGCGCCACCGCCGCATCGGCCGCGCCGAGGCCCGCGAACAGGCGCTGGCGATGCAGCGCAAGG
>NZ_JBFUGN010001621.1:0-737 GCF_056402895.1 Rhizobacter sp. P3_B12
CTCGACGACGGCCAGTACGACGCGATCGTGCTGGCCGCCGCCGGCCTGAAGCGGCTCGGCCTCGCGCAGCGCATCCGCGCGCTGTTCGCGGTCGACGAGATGATCCCGGCGGCCGGGCAGGGCGCGCTCGGCATCGAGATCCGCAGCGACCAGCCGGCGCTGCGCGAGGCGCTGGCGCAGCTGGCCGACCGGCCCACGTGGTGGGTCGCCGAGGCGGAGCGCGCGGTGTCGCGCTCGCTGGGCGGCAGCTGCAGCATGCCGCTGGCGGCGCATGCCGTGTGGGACGGCGCGATGCTGCGCCTCACCGCGGCGCTCGGCCATGTCGACGACCCGACGCGCCCGCTGCTGCACACGACCTCGGCGGCGGCCGTCGCCGACGCTCGCGCCGCCCGCAGCCTGGGCGAGCTGGCTGCGGCGCAACTGAGGTCCGCGGGTGCCGATGCCTACCTCGGAGCCGGCTGACGCCGCTGCGTCGCTGCGCGTGCTGGTCACGCGGCCTGCGGCCCAGGCGCGCGAGTGGGTCGACGGGTTGCGCGCGGCCGGGCTCGATGCCCAGGCCTTGCCGCTGATCGACATCCGGCCGGTCGACGACCCCGCCGAGCTGCACGCCGCGTGGCACGGGCTCGGCAGCGTCGGCCTCGTGATGTTCGTGAGCCCGAATGCGGCCGAGCAGTTCTTCGCGCAGCGCCCGCCCGGGGCCGCCTGGCCGGCGGCGCTGCAGGCGGCCTCGCCGGGGC
>NZ_JBFUGN010001622.1:0-1042 GCF_056402895.1 Rhizobacter sp. P3_B12
CATCTGACATCATTGAGGATACTTTTCGATGGCGAATACGATGACGAGGCCATCAATCAAGTGATCGAAGCACTTGGGGGTCACCATGGACTCGAAAACCTGGACTTTCGTCTATGCGACCGCCCTTCCGTACCCAACCTGCCGTCATTCAGTGCATTGCTGCGTCATAAAGACCGCCTTTCCAGCCTGTCGCTGCAATACCTTCGCGGCACCGCCACGGATGCCATAGAGTTCGCGCAGGTGCTGGCAGATTTGCCTGCACTCGAGCATCTCAATCTGGAATGCTTCGATGGCGAGGAATCGTATTCAATTGCTGAGGAATGGGGCAAATTGCAAGACTCAAGCCGCCCAGCAAGATTTCCCAAGCTTCAAAGCCTGCTCATTGATGAAGAGTGGTCTTTCGACGAGGATCTGATCCTCCCCGACAAATTCATTTCCTTCATCACGAAACTACCCTCGCTGAGATATCTCAATATCGATCTCGTGTGCTTTGGGAAAGAAGCCCGAGGCAAGCTGATCTCCTGCGCAGAACAAAAAAAAATGATGGTGTGGCTTGGCGAATCGTCGAAAAGAAAGCAGATAGAACACCCATCATTCCAGCGCAATCGAAAAATGCAGCTCCTCATGGCCGATATGTTTCTCAGAAAAGCAATTGATTCCATCTTGCAGCATGCCATTCTTCCTGACGATATAAAAAAATTCATCATTCAAATGCCATGCCATGGCAGAAGCTTTGACAGGATCAGGTCGGTCACGCAGCATTCCTCTCCACGAAGCCAGCAACAAGCCGGCAACGTTATCGGGTTGAAATGCGCGCACGCCACGTGCCAAGGCATCCAGCCGTCGATTGACTGCGCCTGCGTGGCACAGTCGCCCTCGCCGACGCACACCCTCACCTGCCTTGCCCATGCCCATGGACCACACGCCGAAAGACGCCGCCACGCCCGCCCACCCTGCCGCCCCGCGCCGGCGCTGGTTGGGGACGTTGATCGCGGTCATCGGCCTGGCCCTGCTGGGCGGCCTCGCCTGGTACCTCACCCAC
>NZ_JBFUGN010001623.1:0-735 GCF_056402895.1 Rhizobacter sp. P3_B12
CACCAGCACGACGCTGACGGCCAGCCCCAGCAGYAGCCCGAGCAGCGCGCCGGCGGCCGTCCAGACGGCGCCCTCGATCGACACCACCGCCAGCACCTGGCGCCGCGTCAGCCCCAGGTGGGCCAGCAACCCGAATTCCTTGCGCCGGGCCAGCACCTGCGCCGAGAAGCTGGCGGCGATGCCGAACAGCCCGATCGCGATCGCCACCGCCTGCAGCCAGTAGGTGACCGCAAAGCTGCGGTCGAAGATGCGCAGCGAGACCGCCCGGATCTCGCCGGGCGAGGCGAATTCCAGCAGGCTGCCGTCCAGCCCGCTCGAGACCGCCGCCGCCCGCAGCGCCGACTGCACGGTGCCGAGCTCGGTGCCGGCGGCCAGCCACAAGGCCATGTCGTTGACCTTCGTGTCGCCCGTCAGCTGCTGGTAGTCGGCCGCATGCAGCGTGACGGCACCGTGTTGCCGCGCGTAGTCGCGCCAGACACCGCGCACGAAGAGCGTCACGCGTCGCCCGTCCGGCAGCGGCATCGCCAGCCGCGTGCCGGGCGCTGCGCCATACAGGCTCACCATCGCCTCGCTGACATACGCCGCCCGCTCGCCCGCCGGCAGCGGYAGCAGCTCGCCGACCAGCGGCAGCTCCTTCTCCGGCTGCGACAACGGCCGCGCGATCAGCACCACACCGGGCCGCTGCGGATCCAGCTGCACCACCGACACCCGCTGCGATTCGACGCGCAGCACGCC
>NZ_JBFUGN010001624.1:0-735 GCF_056402895.1 Rhizobacter sp. P3_B12
CAGCCCCGGCAGGTCGCTGCGCCCGTGCAGGTCGGAGACGACGCCGCCGCAGGTGTAGTGCGCGGCCGGCACCACCGGAATGGGCTGCGTCGTGATGTCGATGCCGAGCTTCAGGCAGCGCGCGTGGATGGTCGGGAAATGCTCCTTCAGGAACGCCGCGCCCAGGTGCGTGGCATCCAGCAGCACGTAGTCGACGCCATGCTTCTTCATCTCGAAGTCGATCGCGCGGGCCACGATGTCGCGCGGCGCCAGCTCGCCGCGCGGGTCGTGCGCCTGCATGAAGCGCGTGCCGTCGGGCAGCAGCAGGTGGCCGCCCTCGCCGCGCAGTGCTTCGGTGATCAGGAAGCTGCGCTCCTGCGGGTGATAGAGGCAGGTCGGGTGGAACTGGATGAACTCCATGTTGCCGACCCGGCAGCCCGCCCGCCACGCCATCGCGATGCCGTCGCCGGTGGAGGTGTCGGGGTTGGTCGTGTAGCGGTACACCTTGCCGGCGCCGCCGGTGGCCATCACGACCGCCGATGCCGCCAGCGTCTCGACGCGCTGGCGGTCGATGTCGAGCGCGTAGATGCCGTAGCAGCGGGGCAGCTCGTCACGCTTCAGGTGGCGCGAGGTGATCAGGTCGACCGCCATCCAGCGCTCGAGCATGCGGATGTTCGGGTGGCGCTTCACCTCGGCGAGCAGCACGTCGTGGATGGCCTTGCCGGTGGCATCGGCGGCATGCGCGATGCGGCGCAC
>NZ_JBFUGN010001625.1:0-729 GCF_056402895.1 Rhizobacter sp. P3_B12
GTACAGGCCGAGCGCATGCATCGGCGCGTCGAGCTTGCCGCCCCAGTCGTTGAAATCGCCGGCCAGCACCACCAGCTCGTTGGCCGGCACGTGGTTCGCGACGAACGCACCGATGCGCTCCACCTGCCGCACGCGGCTCGAATGGATCAGCCCGAGGTGGGCGACGATCGCATGCACCACCACCGAATTCCAGTGCACCCGCACGTGCAACAGCCCGCGCTGCTCGAAGCGGTGATCGGACACATCGTGGTGCCCGATCTCCTCGCCCAGCGGCCAGCGCGACAGCAACGCGTTGCCATGCTCACCGCCCGGCGTGACCGCGTTGGTGCGGTAGGCCGCGTGGTAGCCATCGGGTGCCAGGTACTCCGCCTGCGGCAGGCGCGGCCAGCCCTTGTGCGTGTCCGGAAAAAGCCGCGCCTCGCCGTGGTGGAAGCTGCGCACCTCCTGCAGGAACACCATGTCGGCGTCGAGCGCCTCGATGCCGAGGCCCAGGTTGTGGATCTCCAGCCGCTTGCGGGGGCCGACGCCGCGCACGCCCTTGTGGATGTTGTACGTGGCCACGCGCAGCACGTGCGGGGGGTGGAGGGTCGACGGTGACGCGTTCATCGCGGGGAGCTTCCGAGGTCGAGGATGGCGGCGGCGTTGGTGCCGGAGAAGCAGCGCGCGGCGGCGTCTTGCCACGGCAGCCATTCGAAGCGCAGGTGTTCGTGCGGGCTCAGGCGGACCGGC
>NZ_JBFUGN010001626.1:0-728 GCF_056402895.1 Rhizobacter sp. P3_B12
GGCTGTGGCGCGCCAATAAAGCCGGGTCGCCGGAGCTGGCTGGTTTCATGGCCGGCGCGCCACAGCCTCCCCGCACCCGCCTTTGCAGCGAGAACCCAAGAAAGAAACCACCCACCATACCGACCAAGCCCCATCGACCCGAAAGAGACAGCCATGACCCTCACCCCCTTGCTGACCCTGTGGACCCGCTTCGTCGCGCTGCTGGAAACCCTGCAGCCGCTCGCGCAGCTGGCGGCGCGGCTGTATGTCGCGCAGGCCTTCTTCCTGTCCGGCCTGACGAAGATCCGCGACTGGGACACCACGCTCGCGCTGTTCAACGACGAATACCACGTGCCGCTGCTGCCGCCCGAGCTGGCCGCGGTGATGGGCACCGGCGGCGAGCTGGTGTTGCCGGTGCTGCTGGCGCTGGGCCTGGCCGGGCGCTTCGCGGCGCTCGGGCTGTCGGTGATGAACGTCGTCGCGGTGCTGAGCCTGGCCGAGATCGCACCGGCCGCGCTGCAGCAGCACCAGTTCTGGGGCAGCCTGCTGATCGGGCTGGCACTGTGGGGGCCGGGCGCGCTGTCGCTCGACCGGCTGATCTCGGTCCGATGGGGCATTCGTCCCGGCCTGGCGCCGCGCTGACGCCCTCGGTCAAGGGCCGGGGCACAATGCGGGGTTGCACCCGCCTACCCCTTGCCCTCGATGAAGCATCTCGTTCTGCTGGGCGCCGGGCCCGCCCACCTCCAGGT
>NZ_JBFUGN010001627.1:0-727 GCF_056402895.1 Rhizobacter sp. P3_B12
TGCCAATACTGCCAACCCAGACGGCCGGCGAGCGCTGCGCCGCCGAGCAGCGCGGCCGCCGACAGCAGCAGGTTGCGCCGCCCAGCGGCGTGTGGGGCGGCGACCGGTTCGTCGAAATGCTCCCTCAGCCCCTCCGACATCCCGCCCAGCATCTGCCAGCGCCGGCGCGCCTCGTCGGCCGCTGCCGCATGTTCGGGCGACGACGCGATCCATTGCCGCAGCCGCGCCAGCGCTCGGCCAGCCGCCGGTTCCGGCTCGACCTCGCTCTTCACGACCAGGTCGAGCGCATGCTCGATCAGCTTCTCGGCCGGAGCCATCGGGCTCATGCCCAATCCTCTGCCAGCGTCGCGCGGAAACTGCTGCGCGGCGACACCGCCGGCGCGTCGATCAATTCCGCCTGCATCTCGGCGAACACCCGCGAGCAATCCAGCGCCGCTCGTACCAGGTGCTTGGCCACCGCCGCCTCGCTGAGCGTCAACCGCCCGGCGATCTCGGTGCGCGTGAACCCATAGGCCCGGAACAGCAGGAACACCTCGCGCCGCAACGGCGGCAGCGATTCGAGCACCCCGATCACGCGCCGCAGCACCTGGCGCTGCGCATGCACGTATTCACACGACGGTGCCGCCGCGTGCAGGCCGAGCGGCGATTGCTCGACGAGCCAGCGCTGCGCCACCTGCCGATGCCGCGCCTCATCGATGCACAGGTTGCGTGCCACGCGAAACAGCAG
>NZ_JBFUGN010001628.1:0-725 GCF_056402895.1 Rhizobacter sp. P3_B12
GCCGCACGCCGCGCTCGCCGAGGAAGGTCTGGTAGCCCTCGGGCAGCGCGCTGATGAAGTCGTGCGCGAACGCGGCGCGCGCGGCGGCGATCACCTCGTCGTCGCTCGCCTCGGGACGGCCGTAGCGGATGTTCTCCAGCGCATTGGCCGAGAAGATCACGCTGTCCTGCGGCACGATGCCGATGCGCTGGCGCAGCGCCTGCAGCGCGGTGTCGCGCACGCTGACGCCGTCGACCGCGATGCGGCCCTCGGCCACGTCGTAGAAGCGCAGCAGCAGCTGGAACACCGTGCTCTTGCCGGCACCGCTCGGCCCGACCAGCGCCACCGTCTCGCCCGGCCGCACCTGCAGGTTGAAATCCGCCAGCGCCGCATGCAGCGGCCGCGACGGGTAGCGGAAGCTGACGCCTTCGAGCGCCACCGCCGAGCCGCCGCTCGTGGCCGGCAGTGCCGCCGCCTGCGCCGGCGAGGCGATCGACGAGCGCGTGGCCAGCAGCTCCATCAGCCGCTCGGTGGCCCCGGCCGCGCGCAGCAGGTCGCCATACACCTCGGCCAGCACCGCCACCGAGCTGACGAGGATGATCACGTAGACCACCGTCTGGCCGAGGTGGCCGGCGCTGACCTGCCCGGCGATCACCGCCTGCGTGCCCTGGTACAGGCCCCACAGCAGCGCGCCGAAGGTGGCGGTGATGATGAAGGCCACCAGGCCCGAGCGCACCCGCGTGCGC
>NZ_JBFUGN010001629.1:0-724 GCF_056402895.1 Rhizobacter sp. P3_B12
GATCCTGCCGGTGCCGGTCCCACCAGGCCCAGCCGGCGCCCAGCAGCGCCAGCGTGCTCAGCGTGCCGATCAGCAGCAACGCCAGGTCCTCCCAGCTCGGCGAGTTGAAGCCCAGGTTCTTCAGCAGGTCCAGCTGCTGGCCGCGCGAGTAGTTCAGCACCCACTGGTTCCAGCGGTTGTTGACGGATTCCCACGCGTCGCGCAGCTGCGCCAGCAGCTGCGGGCTCATCGAGCCGAGCGCACCCGCCACCAGCCCCGGTTGCGGCGCGAGCCGCGTGCTGCGCGAGATGCGATCGGGCGCCACCGCGGCCGTCGGATCGGCGCGCACCCAGCCGATGCCTTCCTGCCAGTACTCGGCCCAGGCATGCGCCGAGCTCTGGCGCACGACGTAGTAGCCGTCGAGCGGCACCGGGTCGGTGCCCTGGTAGCCGGTGACGACCCGCGCCGGCACGTCCATCGCCCGCATCACGACGACGAAGGCGGCCGCGAAGTGCTCGCAGAAGCCCAGCTTGCGATCGAGCCAGAACTCGTCGACCGTGGCGCGCGAGTTCGTCTCGCCGTACACGCCCGGCGCCAGCGTGTAGCTGAAACCGTCGCCGGCGATGTGCTGCAGCACCGCGCGGGCGAGCGCGCCCGAATCGGCGCGAGCCAGATCGGGCCGGTTCATCAATTGATGGGCCCAGGCGATCGTGCGCGGGTTGTAGCCGGTGGGCAGCTGCACGAA
>NZ_JBFUGN010001630.1:0-722 GCF_056402895.1 Rhizobacter sp. P3_B12
CCCGTCGGTGCCGTAGATGGCCGCGCCGACGCTCGCGCCGCCTTCCACGCGCCGCCCGGCCTGCTCGTGCGGCGCCGCCAGCACGTCGACCACGCGCTGCGCGAACGACGAGACATCGTCCGAGCCGCGCACGCCGCCCTGCAGGATCGCGAACTCGTCGCCGCCCAGGCGCGCGACCAGGTCGAACTGCCGCACCACATCGCGCAGCCGGCCGGCGACGGCGCACAAGGTGCTGTCGCCGGCGGCCYGGCCGTGCGTGTCGTTGACCAGCTTGAAATGGTCGAGGTCCAGGCACAGCACCGCGAACTTCGGGCCGCCGGCGCGCGCACGCGCCTCGGCCTCGCTGAGCGCCGCCGTGAAGCTCGCGCGGTTCATCAGCCCGGTCAGCGGGTCGTGCTCGGCCAGGAAACGCACCTGGTCCTCGGCCTGGCGCTCGCGCCGCGCGCGCACGAACCACTGCCACAGGCTCAGGCCGAGCAGCAGCGCCAGCGCCAGCGCCACCGCGATCGCCACCCGCACGAAGGCCGCCGCGATGCGCGCCGCCCGCTCGGCCTGGTCGACATACACCTCGACCACGCCGCCGACGTTGCCGTGCGCGCCCTGCACCGGCACATAGGCCTCGCTGTAGACGCGCGGCCGGTCGGCGCGCTGCGACTGCCGCAGGTAGATGATGCTGCGCCCGCCGAGCACCAGCTCGCGCACCTCGGGGCTGCGGGCCAGCG
>NZ_JBFUGN010001631.1:0-722 GCF_056402895.1 Rhizobacter sp. P3_B12
GTCGCGTGGAAAACGTCACGGCCCCTCCGCGACGAAGGCCTGCCGCACTTCGATCGGCAACGGCTGCCCGGTGCGGGCGGCGCGCTCCAGCACATGCCAGTAGTAGCGGTAGCTCGCCCGGTCGTGCAGCGTGTCGCGGTGGCTGGTCGGCGCCCAGCGGGCCGCCTGGGCGGCCATCAGGATCTCGGTCGCGAGGTCGGTCTCGGCGGCGGTCGGCGCGAACGCGTCGACGATGGTGCGGACCTGGTCGGGGTGGATGCTCCACATGCGCAGGTAGCCGAGCTGGCGCGCGGCCTTCGTCGCAGCGGTTTGCAGCAGATCGAGCTTGCGGAACTCGGTGACCACGCAGTGCGACGGCACCTTGCCGTGGCCGTGGCAGGCGGCCGAGATCTCCAGCTTGGCGCGCAGCACCAGCGGGTGCTCGAACTGGCCGGTGGCGCTCATCGCCTGGTGGCCGATCGCGCCGCGGTGCGCCGAGACGAAATCCATCAGCCCGAACGACAGCGACTCGATGCGCGGGTGCGCGGCGATCGCGTCGACCTCGCGCAGCGCGCCGTGCGTCTCGACCAGCGCGTGGATCGGGATCTGGCGCTCGAGGCCGTGGCGCACGCCGGCGGCGTCGATCGACGAGATCGCGGCCTGCAGCTGCGCGAGGCTCTCGACCTTGGGCACCATCAGGTACGCCAGCCGGCTGCCGGCCTGCTGGACGAGCGTGTCGACAT
>NZ_JBFUGN010001632.1:0-721 GCF_056402895.1 Rhizobacter sp. P3_B12
CCGCCTGCTCGCCAGCAGCGTGCGCGGCACGCCGACGCGGCAGCAGACGCTGCAGGCGGCGCTCGACTGGAGCCTCGGCCTGCTCGCGCCGGCCCAGCGCGCGCTGTTCGATTCGCTCGGCGTGTTCGCCGGCGGCTTCACGCTGCCGCTGGCGGGCGCGGTGCTCGCCGATGGCAGCGACCCCGATGGCGGCGACCCCGACGGCTGGGCAGCGATCGACGGGCTGGCCCTGCTGTCGGACCATTCACTGGTGCAGGTGGGCGACGGCGATCCGCCGCGCTATGCGCTCAGCGAGAGTGCGCGGGCCTATGCGCAGGCACGGCTGGTGGACGACCCGCGCGCCGCTGCGCTGCGCGGCCGGCATGCCCGCGCGCTGCGCGCGTTCTTCGCCGACGCGCAGCGCGACTGGCTGCGCATGGCCGACGCGCCCTGGCTCGCGCTCTACGAACCCGAACTCGACAACCTGCGGGCCGCACTCGCGTGGTCGCAACAGCACGACCCCGAGACGCTGGTCGCGCTGGTCGGCGCCGCCGCACCGCTGTGGCACCACCTGTCGCTGCATGCCGAAGCGCGGCGCTGGCATGAGCTGAGCGAGGCGATGGTCGATGACAACGTTCCCAAGCCGCTCGCCGCGGCCTGGTGGCGGGCCGCGCAGTGGGTGTGGGCGGATGCCTCGCCCGGCCGCTCGCGCGGCGCGGCCGACCACGCGCAGGCGCTGTAC
>NZ_JBFUGN010001633.1:0-719 GCF_056402895.1 Rhizobacter sp. P3_B12
CCCTTGCCGTCGTTGACCACGTCCTTGCCGCCACCGTCGACGCCATGGCATTCGGTGCAGCCGCGCGACAGGTACAGGTACTTGCCGCGCGCGAGCCCGGCATCGTCGCCCGGCAGCGCCACCGGGCCGACCTGCAGCGCGACCTGCCGCTGCATCTTGCGTTCGCCCAGCTGCGCGCCGAGCACCAGGGCCGCAGCGCCGGTGGCGGCCAGGCCGCACAGCGCGAAGGCGCCGCGCTTCAACCACTTGTTCATCGTGAAGACTCCAGGTCAGGCAGGTGTTGCCGTGAGGTTCGCAGTGTTCCGGGCGCCCCGCGCCGTCACATCGCCCGAAGGAGCCACCGGTCGCGTCAGCGAGGAGCCACCCCTTTCGGGGGAGCTGCGACCGCAACCAGTTGCAACAGCGCGCCGCCGTGGTTGACGACCTGGTGCTCCGCACCCGCCGGCACGATCAGCGTGCATGGCGCCTGGAAGCGCTGCGGCCCGCCGGGCAGCTGCAGCTTGCCGCTGCCCTGCAGCACGAGGATGGCGAGCTCGCCGTCATGGCGGTGGCAGCCGGTGGCCGCACCCGGCGCCAGCTGCTGCGTCCAGGCCTCGAACCCATGGATTCCCTGCGCCGCCCCGGCGACGCCGACACGCGGGTTCGGGCCGTCCGGCGGGTCGCGGGGCAGGGCACTGTGGCTGATGACAAGCATGCCGCGATGCTGCGGGCCGCCGGCC
>NZ_JBFUGN010001634.1:0-717 GCF_056402895.1 Rhizobacter sp. P3_B12
CTGGATGCGCCGTGGGCCATGAACAATTTCATCCGCGACGCGCTGTCGGGCCGCGAGATCCGCGTCCACGGCGAAGGCACCAGCCGACGCAGCTACCTGTACGGCAGCGACGTCGCGGCCTGGCTGCTCCAGGCCTGCCTGGCGGGCCAGGACGGGGCCGCCTACAACCTGGGCGGCGACCAGCCCCTCAGCCATGCCGACGCCGCAGCCCGGGTCGGTGCCCGCACCACCCCCTCGCCGCAGATCCTGGTGCAAAGCCGCCAGAAGGACGACGGCCGCAGCCACGACTTCTTCCCCGACCTCGGCCACACGACGAAGGCGCTCGGCACCCGGGTGGTCATCGATGTGGAGACGGCGATCGAGCGGACCATGCGATGGCACGCTGAACGGCTGGCGGCCGCGCGGCGCCTGCGAGCGCCGGCGTGAACCGCCACAGCGAACGAACGGACCCACCGGAAAGTTGCAACAAATCGCTGTAGAATTTCGCGTTCAACAGATGAACGACGAAACCACATCAGCCGCCGGCCACCTGGATCTGCTGCGACTGCTGGAGCAGCACCCCGAGTATTCGCAGCGCCAATTGTCCGTCGAGCTCGGGGTCAGCCTGGGCAAGACCCACTACCTGCTCAAGGCGCTGTTGGCCAAAGGCTGGGTGAAGGCGAAGAACTTCCAGCGCAGCGACCGAAAGCTTGGCTACCTCTATGTGCTGACTCCCTC
>NZ_JBFUGN010001635.1:0-717 GCF_056402895.1 Rhizobacter sp. P3_B12
GCCGGGCAGCACGCCGATCGCGGTGCCGATCAGGCAGCCGAGCAGCGCCCACATCAGGTTGATCGGCGTGCCCGCCGTCATGAAGCCCTGCAGCAGTGAATTCCAGATGTCCATGGTGGTGATGCTCTCGTTCAGATCCAGCCGGAGCTGGTGAGGCCGGGCAGGTTGAGCCCCAGCAGCTTCGTGAACAGCCAGTAGACCGGCGCCGACAGGGCCGCGCCGACCAGCACGTCGCGCACCCAGTCGGCCAGCGTCGCGCGACCACCGCCCATCGACAGCCGGAACCCGCGCGCCGCCAGCACGAACAGCAGCGAGCACGACGGGATGAAGCCCACGCGCGTGATCAGCGCCGCATTCAGCAGCAGGCCGGCCGACAGCCAGGCCATGCCGACCCAGTACGGCGCGGGGGTGTCTTCGCTGCCCTCGGGCATCGCGCGAAAGCCGCCGGTCGTGGCCTGCACGATCAGCAGCACGCCGCACAGCGCCATCGCCGCCGCCATCAGCCACGGCAGGAAGCCTGCGCCGACGCCGCCGTAACCCACCTCGCTCTTGATCTGCGCCGCGCCGATGGCCATCACGGCCCCCAGGCCGATCGCGCCGGCGCCGATGCCGATCTCGGATCGCCTGTTCACGGGCTTGCTCACGGGCTCGTTCATGGTCTACCTCCTTGCGTCATTCAATCCGCCCCTCAAACGCAGGCTGGCCGGCGCACAGCGC
>NZ_JBFUGN010001636.1:0-717 GCF_056402895.1 Rhizobacter sp. P3_B12
TTCACGTCCTGCTCGCGCTCGGTGGCCTCGCGGCCCTTCTCGTTGGCCGCCAGCTCGCCGACGAAACCTTCCTTGACCAGCTGCCGGTAGGCCTGCGCCGACTGCTGGTAGCTCGGCAGCGTCTGTGTCAGCTTGGACAGCTGCTGCTGCGACGCATGCAGGTCGGCCTGCGCGCGGGCGCGGGTCTCCTGCTCCTGCGCAACGGCGTCGAGATAGGCCTGGCGGCGCGCGCGGAACTGCGCGTCGACCTGGGCGTACAGCAGCGGCGGCTCGCCGCGGCCGGGCAGCAGCGGCTGGTCGGCCAGCTCGGCCTCGATGCGGCGCAGCGTCAGCTTCTTCAGCGCCACCTCGTGGCCGAGCGCCGCGGTGTCGGCCTGCGAAGCCCGCGCGTCCAGCTTCAACAGCAGCTGACCCTCTTTCACCGCATCGCCCTCCTTCACCAGGATCTCGGTGACGACACCGGCCTCGGCTGGCTGCACGAGCTTGGTGAAGCTGATCGGCACCAGTCGGCCCTCGGCCGTCGCGATGATGTCGAGTTGGGCGAAGACCGCCCAGGCGAGCAACAGCGCGATCAGCACCGCCACCGTGACCAGCAGCACCCGCGGCAGGCGCGCCGGCGGGCGCTCCTGGATCGCGAGCAGGTCGGGCGCGAAGTCGAGCGCGTCGGGGTCGAGCACGGCGAGCTGGGTCATGCGCCGAGACCTCGCAGCTCACGCC
>NZ_JBFUGN010001637.1:0-716 GCF_056402895.1 Rhizobacter sp. P3_B12
GTTCAAGGGCAGGCCTGAGTCATCGACATGCGCCGCGGTCTCGAGCACTGCCATGGCAATCGTCGGTGCCGTATACAACGCAGGCTGTCCGTCGTCGTTCCATCGGCCGGGGCTCCTGACGGCACCGCCTCCACTCAGATCGTCTGCTGCGTGCTTGCGTGTCTCGGTCGCAATCCGCCAAAGGATCACTGGTACGCACCGCTCTCGATGGCACCGAGGAGCTTCGTGACGACTGCCAGCCCCGTGGGCGTGTCGATGAAGTCCGCGGGCTTGCGCCCCCCGAGCGCGGGCTGGGATGTCTCCAGCCATTGCCCGAGCCACCTGGCTGAGTCGAAGCCCTTGGCTTCGGGGGCGGTCGAGTTGTCGAYGATGTCCCGGGCGATACCGAGCAGCCTGGCCAACCCGAGTGCAGCCCGCCCGCCGTTGCCGGTGAGCAGTTCGCCTGCGGCGACCTTCTTCTCGGCCGTGGCCTTGGGCACGCCGAGGATGTCGAACATGCGCTGCGCCGGGATGCCCATGCGCCTGGACAGGTCCTTCACGAAGATGCCGGCGACCCCTTTGCGCTCGGTCTCGATCAGGCGCATCGGGTCTGCGGCATGGACGTTCATCACGAAGTCGTCGATCCCCTTGCTCGGGCTGTAGGTGACGTTCGTGATCGACACCGCCTTCGGACGTGCCTTGCGCCCAGGCACCTGCTGCGTCGTGCTCTTCAATCC
>NZ_JBFUGN010001638.1:0-714 GCF_056402895.1 Rhizobacter sp. P3_B12
GGCCTGATGCGCGAATGCCACGAGCTCGAACGCGCCGGCAACGGCCTGGCGGTGCTGCCGGGGCTGCAGGCGATGGCGAAGACGATCTCGCTCGCGTCCTCGGGCCTGCTGGCCGCCTGGCAGGGCGATGTCGCCGCGGCCCGGCCGGCGATCGACGCCGCGGCGCGCTCGCTGACCGGCACGATGACCTGGCTGGACTCGTTCGTGCGCTGGTGCGCCGCCGAGCTGGCGCTGGCACAGCGCGACTGGGAGACGGCCGAGCGCGAGCTGATCGAGATGCGCGAGATGGCGCTGGCCGTCGAGCACGAGCAGCTCGCCTGCCGCGCGCATCTGGTGCTGGCGCAGGTCTTCGAGTTGCAGGGCAAGCATGCGCTGGCGCAGCGCGAGCACCGGGCGCTGCGCCGCCGCGAGCAGCGCGTGGTGACCGAGGGCATGAGCAGCCGCGAATCGATGGTGGCCTGGCAGCTCGGCGCACGCCAGAGCGAACGCCACCTGCAGCAGGCGCTGGTGGTGTCGAAGCAGTTCGAACGCTGGTCGCTCGAAGACGCGCTGACCGGCCTCGCGAACCGGCGGCACCTCGAGCAGCAGCTGGCGCAGCGGCTGCACGCGCTGCAGGCGGAGCAGCGCCCGTTGACGGTCGCGATGGTCGACGTCGACAAGTTCAAGTCGGTCAACGACCGCTTCACGCACAGCGTCGGCGACCGGGTGCTGAAG
>NZ_JBFUGN010001639.1:0-711 GCF_056402895.1 Rhizobacter sp. P3_B12
ATCTGCAGCTGCTGCGCGAGGCCGCTGAACGACTTCGCGCCGGTCAGCGGGTTGTCGTACTGCAGCTTCGGGTCGTTGTTCGCGTTGTAGTTGGCGGCCGGGGTGCCGAACAGCGGATCGCTCGGCGCCTTCAACGCGGTGCGCAGCGTCGTCTCGGCGTCGACCGAGCGCGCGGCGACCGCCGCGAGATCGGCCTCGAAGACGTGGCCGCCGCGCGTCCCTGAGACGATCTGCTGCATCGCCGCGGCCACGTCGCGGGAGCCGTAGATGTTGCCGTTCTCGTCCGAGCCCATGCGCATCGCGCCGTTCGCGCTGACCTGGTACTGCTGGACGCTCTGCCCCGACAGCCACACCGCGTTGCCGGAGGTCGAGATCGACGTGAAGATCGAGCGGCTGTTCTGCGACATCATCAGGTCGCCGAGCCGCCCGCCCCAGCCGACCGTCGCGCCTTCGGGCTTGAAGGACATCCAGGTGTTCGACTGGTCGTTGTGCGAGAACAGCATCGCTGGCCGGCGGCCCTTGCCGTTGTTGTACGTTTCCTTGGTCAGCGGCTCGACCAGCGGGCCGACGTTGGAGATGATCGCGAGTCGCTTGTCGGTGTTGAACATCGTCTGCAGCGAGCCCAGCAGCGGATGCAGCGCGAAGGTCTGCGTGCCGCCGCCAGGTGCCGTGCGCGCCTTGGCCGGGACGATCGGCAACACGCCGCCGAGT
>NZ_JBFUGN010001640.1:0-707 GCF_056402895.1 Rhizobacter sp. P3_B12
CGCGTGGCTCGCGCAGCAGGGCGAGGCGCGCGGCGAGCTGACGGTGCGCGACGTGGTGCAGCTGGGCCGCCTGCCGCACCTCGGGCTGTTCACGCCGCCGGGGCCGGACGACGAGGCGATCGTCGATGCCGCGATGGCCGCGACCGAATGCAGCGCGTGGCAGCACCGGCAACTGCACGGGCTGTCCGGCGGCGAGCGCCAGCGTGCACTGATCGCCCGCGCGCTGGCGGTGCAGGCCGGGGTGCTGCTGCTCGACGAGCCGACGACCCACCTCGACCCGCCGCACCAGGTGGCGCTGGTGCGGCTGTTCCAGCGCCTGGCGCGCGCGCAGCGGGTGGTCAGCGTGCTGCACGACCTGTCGCTCGCGCTGCAGGCGGACTGGCTGGTCGTGATGCGGCAGGGCCGCATCGCGGCCGAAGGCGCGCACGACGACCCGCGCGTGCATGACGCACTCGAATCGGTGTTCGACCACGCGGTGCKGGTGCAGCGCGTCGGCAACCGCTTCCTGACCCTTCCGAACCTGGACGACTGACATGCAGATCGAAACCCCGCCGACCGAGCGGCGCAGCGAGAAGCCCGACGGCGAACGTCGTGGCCTGGTGATCGTCCACACCGGCGACGGCAAGGGCAAGAGCACCGCAGCCTTTGGCCTGGCCTTGCGCGCGCATGGGCGCGGCAAGGCGGTGAAGATCTACCAGTTCATGAAG
>NZ_JBFUGN010001641.1:0-704 GCF_056402895.1 Rhizobacter sp. P3_B12
CCACGAAATCATTCGATGGCTGCACGGCATTGACCCGAAGTCGGCAACGGGTCTGCAACAAGCGAGCGGCCACAGGCTCTACTTCTATGGCCCTAGGCTGGTCTTTGCGACCGACTGGTCCCGGGTTGAAGACGTCTCCATCAACGACATCGCCAAGCTCCACCTAGCTCAACTGAAGTATTCGAAGGGGTTGCATCTTCATGCAATCGCCGGCTCCCAATTCCCATGGTCCCAGCTTCCTGCAGAATTGMTCAAAAGCTTTCCTGACCGCGTAACGTTCACTCTGGCTGAGTTGGTCGAATACTCGGCCTGGTCGGCTCGAAGCGCGATCAATCGAGGAGAACTCGAGACCTTTGTCCTTGATACAAATAACAAGAACAAGGCGAAGGTCATTTCGCCTCGAAGGACCAAGGGGACCTCGCACTCGGCCCTAACCGCAGAGCTCATTGCTGCGACAAGGCACGCCTCGACTCACGACGCAGTGTTAGCGTACTTCAAGCGTCTTTCCCTTAGGCCTGAATCCATCGATTGGAGAACGCGAGTACCTGTCTATCCAGGTCGCGAGCATGTCGACATCCGCAACGTTTACCAGGGCTGGGCAGAAAGCCTCATGGCATTCCTGCACCACCGCGAGCATATCCAAGGATACAGAAGCGCGGGTTCAGTCACCGCATCTCTGCATATTCTCGCGGACTACCTGTTCC
>NZ_JBFUGN010001642.1:0-704 GCF_056402895.1 Rhizobacter sp. P3_B12
CAGCGGGCGCTCGTTGTCGCCGGCGCAGTCGCGCGAGGCGATCGAGGCGGCAGCGCGCGAGGCGGTGCAGGGCGTGGCCGCTGCGCCGCGTGCGCCGTGGCAGCTTCCCGCCGCACCGGCGCTGCGCGTGCAATGCCAGACCCCGGCGCTGGCCGATGCCTTCGCGCTGTGGCCTGCGGTGGTGCGCGAGGACGCCGAGACCATCTCGATCGTGTGCGGCACGGTGCACGAGGCCATTCGCAGCCTGAATGCGCTGTCGGTGATGGCCAACGCCTTGCGCTGAACCTGCCCGGCGCCTGCCGGGTTGACAGGCGCCGGAACGCTCTTTATATTGCCACTAGGTTATATAAAGACAAGGCTATGCGATGGACTCCGCGACGGTTTCCGCATCACTCGACCTGACCTTTGCCGCGCTGGCCGATCCGACGCGGCGGGCGATGCTGGCGCGGCTGGCGAGCGGCGAGGCGACGGTCAACGAACTGGCCGAGCCGTTCGCGCTGTCGCAGCCGGCGATCTCGAAGCACCTGAAGGTGCTGGAGCGCGCCGGGCTGATCTCGCGCAGCCGTGCCGCGCAGACGCGGCCGTGCCGGCTCGAGGCGGCGCGGCTGCAGGACGTGGCGCAATGGGTCGCCCCGTACCGCGCGCTGTGGGAGGAGAGCTTCGACCGGCTCGATGCCTTCCTGCACGCCACGCAGCCATCCACC
>NZ_JBFUGN010001643.1:0-704 GCF_056402895.1 Rhizobacter sp. P3_B12
ACCGACCTGATCCCCGACCTGCGCGACGTGCTGCCGCTGCTGGAGCGGGCGCGCCACGGCATCGAGTTCTTCGGCATGAGCGACCGGGCGCGCGAACGGCTGGTGCGCATCCGCAGCCTGCACGGGCTGAAGCGCTTCACCGAGTTCCTGGAGTTCCTCGGCGAGCTGTCGGACTGCAGCGACTACCGGCTGCTGTCGAGCATGCCGCTGCAGAGCTTCGACGACGATACCTCGCTGGCGCAGATCAGCACCATCGTCGACTACATCACCGAGAACAGCGCAAGCCAGTTCTCTATGGCCGAGCTGAGCCGGCGCGTGGGCATGAGCGAGAGCCAGTTCTCGCGCTATTTCCGGCGCGCCACCGGCAACACCTTCACCGATTTCGTGAACCGGCTGCGCGTGACACGGGCCTGCCAGCTGCTGATGGAGACCGACCGCTACATCACGAACGTCTGCTACGACGCGGGGTTCAACAACGTCGCGAACTTCAACCGGCGCTTCCTCGAGATCAAGGGGATGACGCCGAAGGAGTTCCGCAAACAGGGCGAGGCGCGGTTCGGTGGGGGCTCGGGTAAATCCCCATCCCAGTAGCCAATCCCCCCCGGTGCACACTGCCGGGATGCCTTCGGTCGCCCCTGCCCGCCCACGCATCCTCGTCGTCGACGACGACCCCGACCTGCGCGCCTCGCTCGACGACGCGCTGA
>NZ_JBFUGN010001644.1:0-702 GCF_056402895.1 Rhizobacter sp. P3_B12
ATGCCATGGTGTTCACCGTCGAGGACAACGGCATTGGCATCTCGCCACGGGCCTTGCTGGAAGTCTTCGACCCGTTCGTGCAGGAACAGCATGCGGTGAAGTTCAATGGCGTCGGCTTGGGACTGGGCCTGGCGGTGGTGCGCGAGCTAGCCGAAGCCCATGGCGGCAGCGTCGAGGCGAGCAGCGCCGGGCTTGGGCAAGGCAGCCGCTTCGTCCTCAGGATCCMGATTCGCGATGGAAGACGCTGGACCGAGGCTTCATGACAACCACCGCTTGGTGGCCTGCCTAGTCACCTTGAAGCTGGGGAGAAACTGCCTTCAAGCTGGTACCCGGTCGCGGCTGCCGGCGAGGGTTCTTCTGTCGGAACTTACGAAGAWCAACCGCGGCGCGGTGGCCGCAGGCCGGATCCCCAAACTGTCACATATACAGTACTTGCCCGCGCAGACGCCGGGAGACTGCGGTGTTGGACGGACGGCGCCCAATGAGACACCGAATGACAACTAAGCCAATGGTGGTGCGGCCAAGCCACCGGCTCCGCGATCCGACTGTTAATCCGTAGGTCCCTGGTTCGAGCCCAGGTCGAGGAGCCAGTATTGACGGGGCCCGCAGCGATGCGGGCCCTTTGTCATTGGGCGGGCCGATACACGTCCTTCGCCAGGAACTCCTGGAGCAAGGACCAGCCCTTCGGCCACTCCCCGACGC
>NZ_JBFUGN010001645.1:0-702 GCF_056402895.1 Rhizobacter sp. P3_B12
TCTTCGACCTCGACAAGATCCACCACGGCCTCACGGTGCGCTGGGGCAGGCCGGGCGAGCAGCTGAAGCTGCTGAACGGCAACACGATCGAGGTCGATGCGGCGGTCGGCGTGATCGCCGATGCCGAGGCCGTCGAGTCGCTGGCCGGCATCATGGGCGGCGATGCGACCTCGGTGTCCGATGCGACGCGCAACGTCTACGTCGAGGCCGCGTTCTGGTGGCCCGAGGCGGTGTCGGGTCGTTCGCGCCGCTTCAATTTCACGACCGATGCGGGCCACCGCTTCGAGCGTGGCGTCGATCCGGCGCAGACGGTCGAGCACATCGAGCGCATCACGCAGCTGATCCTCGAGATCTGCGGCGGCGAGGCCGGCCCGATGGACGACCAGACCGTCGCGCTGCCGGCGCGCAAGCCGGTCACGCTGCGCGTCGCGCGTGCCGCGAAGGTGATCGGCATGCCGATCACGCAGGCGCAGTGCGTCGGCGTGATGGAGCGGCTGGGCCTGCCGTTCACGCAGGCCGAGGGCACGATCACCGTGACGCCGCCGAGCTGGCGCTTCGACCTGCTGATCGAGGAAGACCTGATCGAGGAAGTGATCCGCGTGCTCGGCTACCCGACGCTGCCGTCGACGCGCCCGCTCGCCTCGCTGGCGGCCAGCGTGCGCAGCGAATCGAAGCGCGGGCCGCACGCGCTGCGCCACCTGC
>NZ_JBFUGN010001646.1:0-698 GCF_056402895.1 Rhizobacter sp. P3_B12
GGCTCGACGAGCTGCTGCCCGAGCTGATGGGCCGCGTGCGCAATGTCTGGACGCTGTTCACCGTGCCGAGCGCGATCGACCAGCGCCTGCCCGGCTGGCTGGCGCGCGCACGCACCCGCGCCGGCCTCGGCGCCGAGGGGCCGGTGCATCGCGACCTCGGCCCGCTGGTCGATGAGATGCGGCTGATCAAGGACAGYGACGAGATCGAGACGATGCGCCGTGCCGCGGCGATCTCCGCCGGCGCCCATGCGCGCGCGATGCACTGGTGCGGGCAGCGCTTCCGCGCCGACCCGGCGGCTGCCGTGCGCGAGTACGAGATCGAGGCCGAGCTGCTGCATGAGTTCCGCCGCCATGGCGCGAGCGGGCCGGCCTACGGCAGCATCGTCGCGGCCGGCGGCAATGCCTGCGTGCTGCACCACGCGGCCGGCCCCGGCGAGCTGCGCGCCGGCCAGCTGTGCCTGGTCGACGCCGGCTGCGAGCTCGACGGGTATGCGAGCGACATCAGCCGCACCTTTCCCGCCGATGGCCGCTTCACCGCGCCGCAGCGCGCGCTGTACGACGTGGTGCTGGCGGCGCAGCAGGTGGCGGTGGCCGCGACGCGGCCCGGCCGCCGCCAGCGCGACGCCCATGAGGCCGCGGTGCGCGTGCTGTCGCAGGGCCTGCTCGACCACGGGCTGCTGTCACACGACCGGCACGGC
>NZ_JBFUGN010001647.1:0-696 GCF_056402895.1 Rhizobacter sp. P3_B12
ACCCAGGCCGGCGGCAAGGCTTTCAGCTCGCTGCGCCAGTTCAGCGTGTGCGAGCGGGCCGTGCCCTGCAGCTGCAGCCGGCTGCTGTCGAGGCCCTGGCCGCGCCAGGCGCCCCGGGCGATGTCGGCGGTGAGCTCCAGCGGCGCGTCGGCGCTGGTGCCCGCCTGCCAGTGCAAGTCGGCCTGGCCGACCGCCAGCGGGCCGGCGCGCAGTGTCGCGAGCTTGCCCTGGCCCTGCGTCTTCACGTCGGGCCAGCGGCCGGTCAGTTCGGCTTCGCCGTTGAAGCTGCCGTTCAGGCCTTCGAGCAGGCCGGAGGCCTGCGCGCCGGGCAGCAGCTTCAGCAGCGGCTGCAGGCGTGCCAGTACCGGCGCGCGGGCATCGACATGCCAGCGGTCGGCGGCGCCGCGCGCATCGGTGGCGAGCGTGCCTTCGGCGTTCAGCGCATTGCCGCCGGCGTCGAGTTTCACGGTGGCGGCGAACGGCGCGGCGGCGCTCGGGTGGTGCAGCGCGAGGTCGCCCCGCAGCGGCACGCCGGCCAGCACGCTGTCGCCGATCACCGCAGTGATGTCGCCGCGCAGCGCGGCCAGGCGGTCGAGCAGCGTCGCACCGCGCGGGGCCGGGGCGGTCACGCTGTCGGGCACGGTCACGGCCAGTTCGCCCTTCACGTTCAGCCGGTGCGGGCCCAGGTGCCAGCTC
>NZ_JBFUGN010001648.1:0-696 GCF_056402895.1 Rhizobacter sp. P3_B12
CGCTCGGCCCGCCCGGCCTCAGGGAATGAGTCTGAGCGTCAGCGCGATGCCGAACGCCCCATCCGCCGCACGCGCCAGGCTCAGCGTGCCGCCGAGCTGCCGCGCGATCTGCGAGACGATCGCCAGGCCCAGGCCGCAGTGCCCGAGCGAGCTGCGCTGGCGGTCCAGCCGCACGAAGGGCTGCAGCGCCTGGCCGAATTCGGCGTCGTTCAGGCCCGGGCCGTGGTCGTACACCGCGATCGTCACGCCGCCTTCGCAGCGGCACAGGTC
The DNA here is from genome assembly GCF_056402895.1 of Rhizobacter sp. P3_B12. Classification (NCBI taxonomy): domain Bacteria; kingdom Pseudomonadati; phylum Pseudomonadota; class Betaproteobacteria; order Burkholderiales; family Sphaerotilaceae; genus Rhizobacter; species Rhizobacter sp. P3_B12. The sequence goes on from NZ_JBFUGN010001648.1 coordinate 271, forward strand.
GACGATCACCGGCCGCTGGCCGTAGGCGAGCGCGTTGTCGACCAGGTTGCTGAGCAGCCGCTGCACCGCGATGTCGGGCAGCAGTTCGTCGACGCCGTCGCCGCGCAGCGTGACGCCGGGATCGGCATACATCGCGACCACCGCGCGCCCGGTGTCCCACAGCGGCTGCAGGCGGCCGAGCTGGATGTCGGCGCCGCCCTGCACATAGGCGAGGAACTGGTCGACGATGCGCTGCACCGAACCGAGGTCCTGCAGCAAGGCATCGCCCACCGGCTCGTCGCACTGCGTCTCGATGCGCAGGCGCAGCCGCGCGAGCGGCGTGCGCAGGTCGTGCGACACGCCGGCCAGCAGCTGGCCGCGCGTGCGGTCGGCCTCGTCGAGGCTGCGCGCCAGCGAGTTGAAGGCGCGCGCGATCTGCTGCAGCTC
>NZ_JBFUGN010001649.1:0-695 GCF_056402895.1 Rhizobacter sp. P3_B12
AGATGGAGCTGTTCTTCGACACCACCGATACGCGCGCCGACGTGCGCGAGCAGACGCAGAAGGTGGTCGACCTCCTGAAGATCGATTCCGAACTGCATGCGCCGCCGGTGCTGCGCGTCGCCTGGGGCTCGCTGCAGCTGCGCTGCGTGCTGGCACGCGCCAACCAGAAGTTCATCAAGTTCCTCGAGGACGGCCGGCCGACGCGGGCGCGCATCACGGTGAGCTTCAGCGAGTTCATCGACCCCGAGCGCGAGGCCAAGGAGGTCAACCGCCAGACGGCCGATTTCAGCAAGGGCTGGACCGTGCAGCGCGGCGATTCGCTGCCGGCCATCGCGCATCGCTTCTACGAAGACCCGGCGCTGTGGCGCCCGATCGCGATCGCCAACGGCATCGACGACCCGCGCAGCATCGTGCCGGGCCAGGCCTTGAAGGTACCGGCGCTGCCGTTCACCGATCCCGCTACCGGCGAGGTGACCTCCTGATGCGCCTCGCTCCCGAATTCTCGATCCGCATCGACGGCGACGCGATTCCCGCGGCGCTGCGCGCGTCGATCGTGAGCGTCAGCCACACCGACGGCATGGAAGGCGCCGACCGGGTCGAGCTCAGCATCGCCAACACCTCGCTGCAATGGCTCGACCACCCGCTGCTGCAGGTCAACCACGAGTTCCGGCTGTCGATGGGCTATGCGCCGGGGC
>NZ_JBFUGN010001650.1:0-693 GCF_056402895.1 Rhizobacter sp. P3_B12
GGTTCAATCGACCAGCCCGCGCGCCAGCGCCAGCCGGTGCAGGCCGCGCGCGGTCAGCGCCTCGGCGTGGGCGATCGCCTGCAAGCCGCGCGCCGCCAGCGCGCGCTCGTAGCGGCGGGTCAGCGCGGCGCTGCCGATCAGGTGGACGGTGCCGGTGGCCGGCGCGAGCCCGTTCAGTTCGTGGCCGACCAGCAGGCCCGACAGGTACGACGGTGCCGCCGCGCCGCTCAGCTCGCCGAACAGGCCGAGCGTGCGCACGCTGAAGAGCTGGTTCGGCAGGCCGCCGCTGCCGCGGCTGGTCTCGAGCCCGCGCGCGAAGGCGGCCTCGTCGTCGCCGGCGTCCTTGTCCATCAGCGCGCCGAGCAGGCTGTGCTGCGTCAGCAGTGCATAGAGCTCGCCGGTCATCGCGGTGTGCAGGCGCGTGATGCGGCCCTGCTCGACGGTGATCCACTTGCTGTGCGTGCCGGGCAGGCACAGCGTGTGCGGGCCGCTGCCCTGCAGCGCGTCGAGCAGGCCCAGCACCTGGGTCTCCTCGCCGCGCATCACCTCCGGCGTGCCGGTGTCGTCGTGCAAGCCGGCAGGCCGGTCGCTCATGCCGGGCGCGATGAACAGCTGGCGGCCCGGCAGTGCTGGCGCCTCGAACGCGAGCATGCCGGCGGCGATCGCGTCGGCCCCGGCCGGGCAGGCGACGTA
>NZ_JBFUGN010001651.1:0-693 GCF_056402895.1 Rhizobacter sp. P3_B12
GCCGACCCGCACCGCCGCGGCCGCAGCGCCCCGCGCAGCGCCGCCCGCCGAAGACCTCTGGGCCCGCACGCAGGCCGGCATCGCGCCGCTCAAGAAAAAACGTTGATTCTTCCCCACACCTTCGAACAAGGGGGTTGAAATTGATAATCGATTGTTTATCATCTGCGCAAGCTGTGATGAACACCTTTATCTCGGCGACGCCCCGCCCCTCAACCCCGGAGTCCCCACGTTGATCGCCTTCGCCCTGAATCCCGCCCTTGCCCGCCGCGCCTTCGCGCCGTCGGTGCCGGCGTTTCAGTGCATGGGTGGCCGTCGGGTCCCGCCCGGTCCGCTTGCCGGCTGAGCTTCGCGACGCACGCGCGCTCATCCCGACGGCCCGGTTGCTTCCCGCACCGGGCCGTCGTGCTTTCTGGCCCTGCCGTCCTCGTCCACACAGGAGATGTCTCATGTCCAAGATCACCATGCCAGCCCGCAAGCCCCGCAACCCGTTGGTGGCGCCCGCGCACTTCCGTCGCGCCGGCAGCCACCAGCCAGGTGGCACCTCGCGACAGGATGCGCGCCGCGCGCTAAGCCGCGAAATCGACCAGCTCAGCCCCCGGCTGCGCCACAGCCCATGAATCCAACGCAGCGCCAGCGCGCTGCCGAAGAAGGAAACGATCATGACCAGCTCGAAGCCCCAGACGTGGCGCGCCC
>NZ_JBFUGN010001652.1:0-691 GCF_056402895.1 Rhizobacter sp. P3_B12
CGGACAGGCCGACCGCCTTCGCATGCTCCGACTCGAGCCGGCCCTGCGCCTGGCTGACCAGCGACTGCACGGTGCGGCTCTCCTCGACCATCTCGCGCACGACGCCGGCCAGGCTCTCGAGCGAATCGGCCTTCTCGATGGTGTCGGCATAGCGGCCGACGCTCTCGTGGAAGCGGCCGGTGTGCTGGCCCAGCTCGCCCAGCTCGCTGAGCATGCGGTTGATCAGCAGCTTCAGCGCGTCGCGGGCGCGCGCCCGGTCCTCGCGCAACTGGTGCTGGCGCTCGCGGGTGTGGCCCAGCAGCTCGCTGACCGAGCGCACGCTGCGCGCGGTCAGCCCGCCGTCGATCTGCAGCTTCATCGCGTCGACCTGGCCGCGCGCCCAGCTGTCGTCCTCGGCCAGCTCGGCGAGGCTCGCGGTGAGCTCCTGGCACAGCCCGCTCAGCTGGTCGACGAAGTGATGGCGGTGCGCCAGCATGCGGCGCGCGCGCTCGCACAGCGCGTCGAACTCGTCGGCCTGCAGCGGCGTCGGGCCCGGGGCCTCGAGCTGCGCGAGCAGGTCGGCCAGCTGGCGCGACAGCTCGGCGCTCGGGGCCGGCGGCGGCGGCAGCGCAGACTGCACGGTGCCGCTCAGGCCGTCGGCGACGCGTTGCCACAGCGGGAAGGCCGCATCGGCCGGCACGGGCTCGGTGGC
>NZ_JBFUGN010001653.1:0-690 GCF_056402895.1 Rhizobacter sp. P3_B12
CGGCTGCCAGCGCGTCACGCCGCCTTGCTCGCACTCGCGCAGCAGCATGCCGATGATGTCTTCGGCCGATTCGTCGCAGAACAGCTGGCCCTTGTGCTTCTCGTGCCACGCGATGCGGTGGCGTTGCACCAGGCCGATGAAATCCTGCGGCGTGTAGCGGGCCAGTGCCGAGCGGCAGAAGTTCGGGTTTTCCGACAGGAAGTTCGCCGGCCCCGCGTCGCGGTTCGTGAAATTGCAGCGCCCGCCGCCGGAGATGCGGATTTTCTCGGCCAGCTTCTCGGCATGGTCGATCAGCAGCACGCGGGCGCCGCGCTGGCCGGCGATCCCCGCGCAGAACAAGCCGGCCGCGCCTGCGCCGATCACCACCACGTCGTACGAATGCATCGCCGGATTATCCCGGCACCGCAATCTGTGACAGGTCGGGGCGTGCGCCCTTCCTAGAATCGGCCCCTTTCCGACCCTCCGCAACCGATTGCCCCCACCGATGACACCTGATCCGATCGCCGTGGCGCGCGCCACCTGGGCCGTGCGCCTGCAGTTCTTCGTCGCCGGCGTGCTGTTCGCGAGCTTCGGCGTGCACGTGCCGACCATCAAGCAGCACTACGCGCTCGGCGAGCAGGCACTCGCGATCGCGATGCTGGCCGCCGGCGTCGGCGCGGTCGCGACGCTGACGCAGGCGGGCCGCTGGGT
>NZ_JBFUGN010001654.1:0-689 GCF_056402895.1 Rhizobacter sp. P3_B12
GCTGGAGAGCGCGGTGCGCGTGCTGGCCGAGATGGCCAGCTTCGAGTCGGCCGGCGTTTCGGACCGCAGCGAGGCCTGACCCGTGCTGAAGGCCGTGCTGCACGAACTGCGCCTGATGGCGATCGCGCTGCAGTTCTTCACGCGCGTGCCGGTGCCGGCGCGCATCGGCTTCGAGCCCGAATGGCTGAACGCGAGCGCGCGGCATTTCCCGCTGGTCGGGTTTCTCGTCGGGCTGGTCGCGGCGATCGCGCTGGCGATCGGCAGCCAGGCGCTCGGCACCGCGATCGGCGTGTGGCTGTCGATCGCGGCGACCGTCTGGCTCACCGGCGCCTTCCACGAGGACGGCCTGGCCGACACCTGCGACGCGCTCGGCGGCGCGGTGAGCCGCGAGCGGGCGCTGGAAATCATGAAGGACTCGCGCATCGGCAGCTACGGCGCGGTCGCGCTGGTGCTGGTGCTCGRCTTGAAGGCCGCGACGCTCGCCAGCCTGCCGATGGCGCTGGCGGTGCCGGCGCTGCTGCTCGCGCACACCGCGTCGCGCGCGGCGGCGGTGGTGCTGATCCGCGTGCTGCCGTATGCGGGCGAGGTGTCGCAGGCCWAGGCGAAGCCGCTGGCGCAGAAGGTGTCGGCGCTCGGCGTCGCCGTTGCGCTCGGCTGGGTGGTGCTGCTGGCGGGCGGGCTGCTCGCGC
>NZ_JBFUGN010001655.1:0-688 GCF_056402895.1 Rhizobacter sp. P3_B12
GCGCAAGATCATCAAGACGCGCGGGCACTTCCCCAGCGACGACGCGGCCACCAAGCTGATCTGGCTGGCACTGCGCAACATCACGGCTGACTGGGGACGCGCAGCCAAGGAGTGGCGCCCCGCGATGAACCAATTCGCTGTGGTCTACGAAGAGCGATTCACACTGCCGGCGCACGGCAGTCGATAAGCGAGTCGGCCAATAGCCAATTCATCTCAACCGCCTCGCACACAGAAATCCTGACAGCCCCCACCTATCGGTTAGCCGCTTAGCCCCAACGTCCCATAGAGCCCTCCACCAAGTGCGCGCGCCCCGTTCACGTCTCCGACGGGGCTTTGTCAAGTCGACCAGCGCTCTTCCCGCGCGACGATCGTGCCCGTCCGTTGTGTTGCCTCTTACCCTGACCGCCACCCCCTGTTGTCGACGACCTCAAGTTGATGAGCCGCTCCAGCGTTGAGACCATGCTTCTCTCCTGCTCCATCAGGAGTTCCGTCTGACGGAGATCGTATGGCACGTCGCCCTTCTTGAGCACGATGTTTCGTTCGGTCTTCGACATATCTTCGCAAAGCCGCTTGATGGTTGCCGTATCCGCCTTCACGAATGCCGCCTCCAACGCCATCAGCCGGAAAGTCGCGTTTGTGATCTCGTTCTGAAAATACTTGATGTCCAGAAGCCCGCCGCGGTATAGAT
>NZ_JBFUGN010001656.1:0-687 GCF_056402895.1 Rhizobacter sp. P3_B12
GCCCTCGTCTACCAGAACGGGAAACGGACCCTCTTCGTCGGGACCGGCCGCATGCTCGGTTTCACGGACCTCTCGAGCACGCCCGGCACGCAAACGGTCTACGCGATCTCGGACGGCGACGAACTCACCAACCCGCGCGGCAGCCTGACCAGACAGCTCTACGACAGCTCCATCGACCAGACGACCGGCAACAGCGTCAACTGGACCACCAGCCGGGGCTGGTACATCGACCTGCCCGACGGCGAGGTCGTCAACGCGGCGCCGTCGATCGGCTACACCGCCGTGGTGGTGGTGACCAACAAGTCGACCATCTCGAACTGCGCAGCCAGCTCTCGCTTCTATGTGCTCGCCATGAGCAAGGGCTCCGGCATCCCCGGCGTCGGCTACGTCAGCGAAACGATCTCCAGCACCGACATGTCGTCGAAGATGACGCTGCTGCGCACGGCGTCGTCCGGCATCGCCAGCGGGTCGTCTGGCTCCAGCAGTTGCCGCTCCAGCGGCATCACGGGCATGACGACCGTCGGGTCGGGCTTGATCAAGACCTCGCCTCTGAAGCTGTGCCAGGCCATCCCCTCCCGCAAGAACGCCTGGACCGAGATCCGTCGCTGATCAAGCCCGCCCGGCGGCAAGTTCGATGCCGTCGGCGAACCGCGGCAGCAGCGGCAGCGGCAGGTCGTGCCCCATGCC
>NZ_JBFUGN010001657.1:0-687 GCF_056402895.1 Rhizobacter sp. P3_B12
GGATGACGCTGCCGTGCAGGCCGTCGTCGTGCGCGGCGCGACATTGGAAGGCAAGGGCGTGGCCTTCTGCGCCGGCGGCGACATCCGCTTCTTCCACCAGGCGGCGCTGGCCGGCAACCCCGAGCTGGAAGACTTCTTCACCGAGGAATACGCACTCAACCACCTGATCCACAGCTACCCGAAGCCGTACGTCGCGCTGATGGACGGCATCGTGATGGGCGGCGGCATGGGGATCTCGCAGGGCGCGTCGCTGCGCGTGGTGACCGAGCGCACGAAGATGGCGATGCCGGAGACGCACATCGGGCTGTTCCCGGATGTGGGCGGCGGCTGGTTCCTGGCGCGCTGCTCGGGGCGGCTGGGGGAATACCTGGCGCTGACGGGGCAGATTCTTGGTGCGGGCGATGCGATTGCGTGCGGGCTGGCGGATGTGTGTGTTCCCAGTGGGGACCTGTCGGCATTGGTCGAGGCGCTGGTGGATCAGCCGCATGAGAACGCGGCACAACTCCACGCCGCGGTGCGAGCGCGGGCGGTGGCCCCGGCTGCGACGACGGTACTGGATCGCGCGGAGATCGACCGGCACTTCGCGGCCGAGTCGCTGATCGGCATCGTCGAATCGCTGCGCGGCGACGGCAGCGACTGGGCACAGGCCACGCTCGCGACGCTGGCCAAGCGCTCGCCGTTGATGAT
>NZ_JBFUGN010001658.1:0-686 GCF_056402895.1 Rhizobacter sp. P3_B12
GCCGACCACTGCGCGCCGCGCGGCCGCGGTGCCTGCGTGAGCACCAGATAGACCAGGCTCAGCACGCCGGCCAGCGCGGCGCGCCCGGCCACGACGAACAGCGGCGACAGCTGCGGGTCGGCTGCCGGCCCGACGGCCAGCCGCGTCATCGGCGTCGTCAGCGCGAAGATCGCGACCCCGAGGAAGCCCAGCCACAACCCTTTGCGTTCTTGGTCCATGCGGCAGTCTAGCGGCGGCAACCAACACAGAGCCAGTACACTAGACCACCTCAGCTCGCACGCTGTATTGGTCGCCTCGCCAGCACATGAATCTTCTTTCACCCCTGGATCCCTTGTCCCGCCGTGCCGATGCCACGCTGACCGAGCAGTTGTCGGGCCGCTTCGCCGAGCGCATCCGGCAGCGGCTGCTCGCACCGGGCTCGCGGCTGCCGTCGGTGCGAGAGTGCGCGCGCCGGCACGGGGTCAGCGCCTACACGGTAGTGGCGGCCTACGACCAGCTGCTGGCGCAGGGCCTGGTGGAGGCTCGCAAGCAGCGCGGCTTCTTCGTGCGCGAGCAACAGCCGCGCGAGGCGGGTCGCGAGGCCGCGCGCTCGCCGGCCTCGGCCGCCCTGCCCGCTGCCGCCGCGGCCCCGACCGCCTTTCCCCGCGCTCCGCTCAGCGCGATCGCGCTGATGCGCAGCATGTTCC
>NZ_JBFUGN010001659.1:0-679 GCF_056402895.1 Rhizobacter sp. P3_B12
CTCCCCGGCCTCACCGTCCTCGACGAAAGCTAGGTCCCCGCACCATGGCTCCTGCCTCCACCTCCCAGCGCGTCCCGCTCATGGCGGGCAACTGGAAGATGAACCTCGACCACCTGCAGGCCACCCACCTCGTCCAGAAGCTCGACTGGACGCTGCGGGACGCCAAGCACGACCACGGTGCTGTCGAGGTGGCCGTGCTGCCGCCGTTCACCGACCTGCGCAGCGTGCAGACGCTCGTCGACGGTGACCGGCTCGCGATCAGGTACGGCGGGCAGGATCTGTCGCAGCACGCCAGCGGCGCCTACACCGGTGAGATCAGCGGTGCCTTCCTCGCCAAGCTCGGCTGCACCTACGTCGTCGTCGGGCACAGCGAGCGTCGTGAGTACCACCACGAGAGCGACGAGACGGTCAACACCAAGGTCGCCGCGGCATACGAGCACGGTCTGACCCCGATCTTCTGCGTCGGTGAGGGACTCGAGATCCGGCAGGCGGGCACCCATGTCGAGCACGTCCTCGCGCAGGTGCGGGCCGGTCTCGAGGGTCTGCCGGCGGACAAGGCCGCAAGCATCGTCATCGCCTATGAGCCCGTGTGGGCCATCGGCACCGGCGAGGTCGCGACCCCCGACGACGCGCAGGAGGTGTGCGGCGCGATCCGCACGGCGCTGGCCGAGCTCTACTC
>NZ_JBFUGN010001660.1:0-678 GCF_056402895.1 Rhizobacter sp. P3_B12
GTGCGCCGACCGCCCCGTCTTCGGGTCGATCACATGGTGGAAACGCTCGCCGTCGCGCTCGAAGAAGCGCTCGTAGTCGCCCGAGGTCGACATCGCCGTGTCTTCCAGCGGCAGCAGCGCGACGACCTCGCCGGGGCGGCGCGGGTCGCGCACCGCGATGTTCCACGGGCGGCCGCGGCGGTCGCCGAGCACGTAGCTGTCGCCGCCGGCCGCCACCACCGCATGGCGGATGCCGTGGCCGCGCAGGATCGCAGCGGCGCGGTCGACCGCATGGCCCTTGGCGAAGCCGCCCAGGTCGATGCGCATGCCGGGGTGGCCGAAGCGGACGGTCTTGTCTTCCGGATCGAGCAGCAATTGCTGCCAGCCGATCGCGGCGCGGGCCGCGGCCAGCTGGGCTTCGGTGGGCGCGCGCTGCTCGCGGTAGTCGTAGAGCTGGCCGGCGCTGGCGTAGGTGATGTCGAAGGCGCCATCGGAGAGGCGCGAGAAATGCAGCGCGCGTTCCAGCAGCCCGTACAGCTCGTTGCTGAGCGCCACCGGGTGGGCGGCGGCTTCGCGGTTGATGCGCGACAGCTCGGACGACGCCTTCACCGGGCTCATGGTCCAGTCGATGCGCTGCATGTCGGCCATCACGGCGGCAATGGCGGCCTCGCCGGCGAGGCGGTCGTCGCTCCACAGCTC
>NZ_JBFUGN010001661.1:0-677 GCF_056402895.1 Rhizobacter sp. P3_B12
GGCCTGCTGCTACCGGCTGGCCGAGGCGGTGGGCGTGCAAACCGCCGGCGCGAGCGCTCGGCCGGTGGCCGAGCTCGATCTGCCCGGCGTCGCGCTGCCCTTCAGCCACTACCTGCACGTGCCGCGCTTCGACCGCCGGAAGCTGCTCGACGGCAGTACACAGCGCGTGCACTTCGAGGAGCTGACGCAGGCGCTGGGCATCGACAGCCGCCGCAAGTACCGTGACCTGCCGGCCGCGATGCGGGCCTTGCTGGTGCTGCTGAAGCAGTCCCCGGCCAGCGACGTGCGCGAGCTCGACGAGGTGTTCCGCCGCTGGACCGCGTATGCGCTGATGGGCAACACCGATGCGCACTCGAAGAACTGGGCGCTGGTCTACGCCGACGGCGTGCACCCGCGGCTCGCGCCGGCTTACGACATGGTGTGCGTGGCGGCGTATTTCGACCCGGCCGATCCGCGCGCGCTGGCGCAGAACCGCAAGATGGATGAATCGCTGCGAGCCTGGGACGAAGACGCCGCCGAGGCACTGGCCAAGGCGGCGGGGCTGCTGGCGTTCAACCGCTTCCGGCGCATCGTGCGCGATACGCGCGAGCGCGCCCATGCGCTGTGGCCGGCGCTGCTGGCGGATGCGCCGGAGCGGGTGGCACGCACCATCACGCAGCGATTGACATAAGCCTGGG
>NZ_JBFUGN010001662.1:0-675 GCF_056402895.1 Rhizobacter sp. P3_B12
GACCAGGCCGGGCGTGCCGCCGCCGCGCTGCCGCGCGGCGAGCACCGCGACCTGCAGCGCTACCACTCGGTGCAGCAGCTGCTGCCGGCGATCTACGGCGTCGGCCGGCACGGCGTGCCGCGCTCGGCACCGCCGCAGGCACGGGCGCGCGCCCAGCAGCTGCAGACCTACCTGCTGATGATGGAGCAGGTGATCGCGCAGGGGCTGGCCCAGGTGCAGCACCTGCGCGAGCTGTTCTCGGTGAATGGCGGCTCGGCCAGGACGCTGTGGTCGCAGATGATCGGGCCCGACAGCGTGCCGGGCGTCGAGCGGTTGCAGCTCGCGCCGGCGGCGCAGATCGAGCAGGCGGTGTACCCGCCGTTCGACCGCTCGGCGCGGCGCAAGAGCCGGGCGCTGGACCACCTGCTGGCGTTGCACGGCGAGAACTACACGCAGAACTCGCTGCGCCCGTTCTTCGGCCACCACTCGCCGCAGGAGCTGGAATCGCTGCTGCTGGAGAACAAGGCGGCCTACCTGAGCGACATCGTGCGGCTGACGCGCGACCGCGCCGGCGGGTTCGATCCGGGGCGCCCGTCCTGGGGCGTGCTGGACAACGGCAGCGGCCTGCAGCGCCGCGCCTCGCTGCTGCTCGGCCTGCGCCTCGGCCACCCGCGCTCGCTGACGCAGGCGCTGCGC
>NZ_JBFUGN010001663.1:0-674 GCF_056402895.1 Rhizobacter sp. P3_B12
TCAATTTCCTGTCGCCGCTGCTGGCGAAGTTGATCGCCAACCTGGTCGGCCCGCAGCAGGCGGCGGTGCTGTCGCGCGCGATCGTCGACTCCGGCCTGAAGCTGCTGAGCCTGGAGATGAGCGAGGAGATGACGCCAGAGCAGGAGGCCGGCCTCGCCGCCTCGGCCGTCGCCGCCACCGTCGAGGAGACGGTGGGCCGCATCGCCGCGCTGCCCGACCACGTGCTCGACCAGCCCGAGCTGCTCGAAGGCTATGCGATGGAGGCCTTCGAGCAGGCGGCCGCCGCCAACCTGCCGGCGGTGCTGCCGCCCGGCATCTACCGCCAGCGGCCCGAGCTGCTCGAGGCCGGCCTCGATGCCGGCTGGGTGATGCTGCCGCTGCGCGGACGCAAGCGCTACAAGCGCTGCACACGCGTGTTCGACGTGCGCATCACGCCGCACATGGCCGGCGAGGTCATGAGCTTCGAGGGCGCACCGCTCGCCGACTTCCTGCACGAGCAGCTCGGCCTGCCCGAAGGCGAGGCCGCCGATGCGCAGCTGCACCTCTACGAAGCCCTGCCCGGCACCAGCCTCGCCGACATCGCCCGCAACGAGTTCGAACAGGGCGACGGCTCGGGCGCGCTCGGCAGCCAGGAGCTGCACCCGCTGACGCCGCAGGCCGCGGCGACGCTGCTC
>NZ_JBFUGN010001664.1:0-673 GCF_056402895.1 Rhizobacter sp. P3_B12
CCGCTGCACGAGCTGTGGCGGCGCGAGCGCATCGCCGGCGATCTGCCGAACTCGGCCGAGAACCTGGCACGGTGGATCCGCGAGCCGCAACGGCTGCGCCCCGGCAGCGCGATGCCCGACCTGGGCGTCAGCGAAGCGCATGCCGGCCGCATCGCGGCCTACCTGCTGGACCCACGGCGCTGAGGTGTGCATCCCGCCATCCGGCAAGCGAGGTACCCGCTGCCGCGCCGGCCCGTACCGGCCGGCCCGCAAGCCTTGCCGAAAGTTCTGCCGGATCGCCGTGATCGACAATGCAGGCTTGCGCGGTCCCCCGCGCGCCCTGCCTTGCTTCGCTTGCTGCCCCGATGTCCACCGAAGATTTCCGCGTGCTGGCCGTGATCCCGCCGATGACGCAGCTCAACACGCCCTACCCGTCCACGGCCTATCTCACAGGCTTCCTGCGTTCGCGCGGCATCACGGCCGTGCAGGAAGACCTCGCGCTCGCGCTGGTGCTGGACCTGCTGTCCCCCACCGGCCTCGACCAGGTCCGCGAGCGTGCGCAGGCGCTGCCCGAGGCGCAGCGCTCCGCCCCGGTCGCCGGCTTCCTCGACGCCTTCGACCGCTACCGCTCGACCATCGCCCCCACGATCCGATTCCTGCAAGGGCGCGACTCCACGCTCGCGCATCGCATCGT
>NZ_JBFUGN010001665.1:0-672 GCF_056402895.1 Rhizobacter sp. P3_B12
CTCCGGGGCGGGTGCATGACTAGGGATGCAAGCGAAGGAACGATTCAGTGGCCCTCCAGCAGCCGTTGCGCCAGTCGCCGCACCTCGTCGTTCAACTCGGCGGGCGCCTGCACCGTGAACGGAAACGGCAGCCGCGCCAGCTCGCGCGCGACCCATTCCAGCGTCTCGGCCTCCACCGTCAGCAGCACGCCGCGCCGGTGTGCCTTCAGCACGCCGAAGCCGGCGAACACATGGCGCCGCGCCGTGGCCGGCTCGGTGTGCAGCAGCACCTTCGCCTGGTGCAGGCGCGGCAGCGTGGCGATCGCATGGGTGAGGTAGCCCAGCACGTCGAAGGCCGGCGGCCGCCGGAAGCTCGCAGGCAGCGGCTGCACGTCTTCGATGCGGTCGAGCCGGAATGACCGCAGGTCGCGCCGCAGGTGGCAATGGCCCACCGCGTACCAGTGGCCGCCGCGGAACCCCAGCCCGTAGGGGTCGAACTCGCGGCGGCTGCGCTGGGCACCGGGCGTGACGTAGCCCAGGCTCACCTGCTGCTGGTTCAAGGCGGCCGTGCTCAGTGCCAGCAACGCATCGTTGTTGCCGGCGGCACCGGGCTGGATGTCGAGCGCGATGGTGTCGGCCACGCCGCGCAAGCGGCGCTTCAGCGCGGGCGGCGTGACGCGCTCGATCTTGGCC
>NZ_JBFUGN010001666.1:0-670 GCF_056402895.1 Rhizobacter sp. P3_B12
GCGCCGACGAGCGTGGGCTTCGGGCCGACCAAGACCCTTGCGAAACTGGCCAACCATGTCGCGAAGACGGCTGACCGCAAGTCGGGCTCGTATCCGGCGGCACTCTCGCAGGTGTGCAACTTCGGCCTGATGTCTCGTGCTGAGCTGGATGCTGTGATGGGTGCAACGGAGGTGGGGTGCGTGTGGGGCATCGGCCGACGCATCGAAGCGCGGCTGACAGAGGCCGGCATTCACACGGTGCGCGATCTGGTCAACGCGGACATCACGGCACTGCGCAGCCAGTTCAGCGTGGTGCTGGAGAAGACGCTTCTCGAGCTGCGGGGCACCTCGTGCCTTGACCTTGACGACACGCAGGCAGGTCGCCAGCAGATCATGTGCTCGCGATCGTTCGGGAGCGCCGTGACCGAACTGGCAGAGCTGGAGCAGGTCGTCAGCGACTTCGCATCACGCGTGGCAGAGAAGCTGCGGCAGCAGGGCAGTGCGGCTGGAGCGGTTCACGTCTTCATCACGACGAGCCCATATCGAAAGCAGGATTGCCAGCACAGCCCGAGCATGACTGTGCCGATGGTGAGGCCGACCACCGACACCCGCGAGCTGGTCGCAACGGCGACGCGTGCGCTGCAGCGGATGTACCGGCCGGGCTTCAACTACGTGAAGGCCGGCGTCATGC
>NZ_JBFUGN010001667.1:0-666 GCF_056402895.1 Rhizobacter sp. P3_B12
GTGCAGGTGCAGGGCTTCGCGAGTTTCATCCAGGCGCAGTCGGCGGCCTTCATCGCGGCCACCGAGAACGCGGCCGATGGCGTCACGCTGCGCTTCTCGATCGCCCACCCGCCGGCGCTGAAGGCGGTGTGCGACGCGATGGCCGGCCGCGGCGCCGCGCCGGCCCCGCTCGCACTCGACCCGGCCCCCGCGGTGACGGTCGACGTGGCCCCAGGGCACCGCTGTGGCTGACCTGCAAGCGGCCGCCGCGCTGCAGACGCAGCGCCAGATCGCCCACTGGGTGCTGGCCGCGTCGCGCCTGATGCTGGACGACCTGGCCGGTGAAGCGGCCTGGGGCCGGCTCGAGCAGTACCTCGGGCTGGCGCTGCGCCGCCACCTGCAGGCCAAGGTCGATGCGCTGGCGGCCGATGCGCAGGTGCTGCTGGCGCATGGCCAGGCGGCGCGCAGCCCGGCCGCGCAGGCGCAGGTGCGCCGCCTGCTGCTGGCGTTCCGGCGCCAGTACCTGCGCACCGAGACCACGCTGGATTTCTTCGCCGACGCGATCAACACCCGCACCAACCCGCAGGTGGCGGCGATGCTGCGCGCCTGCGACAGCCTGGCCTACCGCAGCATGTCGCAGGTGCTCGACGAGCTGGGCCACCCGACGCCGGTGGTGCTGACCTACCT
>NZ_JBFUGN010001668.1:0-666 GCF_056402895.1 Rhizobacter sp. P3_B12
CCGATCTTCTCCGTCGCCYCAGAAATCGCCCCCMGSCCAKYCCSWCACCCGCCGCGCARCACCRCCCGCTCTKGTTGGGGGGAAAAGAYTGAAGTGMCYGWYGAGCATGCGAGCGCWCGMRCGCTTCGTCGGTCACTTCAATCTTTTCCCCCCAACACAGYACGGYGGTGGCCGCAAAGGMGCGGGTRRGGAGGCTGTGGAGCGCCAATAGGGACGGGGCGCCGGAGCTGGCTGGTTTCATGGCCCGCGYGCGCAGCRCGCTTCGTGMACTGACTGTCGCCCACTGTTTGACCACAACGAACGAAGTGAGTGGCGGGAGTTTGGGCGACGGGCCATGAAACCAGTCAGCGSAGGGCAGTCTTCGCCCTCCAGAGGGCGAAGACCGCACCGGCCGGCGAGCCACAGCCTCCTTACCCGCGCCTTTGCACGCACAGTCACAGTCATCCACCGAGATACGCATCCAGCACCTCCCGGTTCCCACGAATCTCCTCCGGCGTGCCCACAGCCAGCACCGAGCCCTCGACCATCACCATGATCCGGTGGCACAGGTCCATCACGAAATCCATGTTGTGCTCGATCACGATGAAGCTGCCACCGCGCTCCCGGTTGAGCTCCTTCAGCAGCACGCTGATGCCACCGACCAGGCTCGGGTTGACCCCCGCACAC
>NZ_JBFUGN010001669.1:0-662 GCF_056402895.1 Rhizobacter sp. P3_B12
AAGCAGAAGGGCGTGGGCCTGCTGGCCTACTGGGCGGCGCAACGCGACCGCGTCGGCTCGGGCAGCCTGGACGACTTCAGCAAGGCGAACACGCGCGACTACGAGTACTGGCAGATCTTCGCGACGGCGAAGGGCGCGAACCCGCCCGCACCTGCCCCCGCGCCGGCCCCCGCGCCCGCCCCGGCGCCGATCGCCAGGCAATACACCGTGAAGTCGTCGTTCTCGAACCTGTGCCTGGACATCTCCGGTGCCAGCACCGCCGACGGCGCCAAGGTCGTGCAGCAGAACTGCAGCGGCGCCGCCTCGCAGGTGTTCTCGTTCGTGCCCGACACCAGCGGCACCTACCGCATCGTCAACATCAACAGCGGCCGCTCGCTCGACGTGACCGACGTGTCGACCGCCAACGGCGCGCTGATCCAGCAATGGGCCAACGGCGGCGGCGCTAACCAGCGCTTCGCCCAGCTCGCCGATGCCGCCACCGGCACGGTGCGCCTGCAGGCCGTGAACAGCGGCAAGTGCATCGACGTGAAGGACTGGAACAGCGCACCCGGCGCGGCCATCCAGCAATGGGATTGCAGCGTCAACGCGAACCAGAAATGGGCGCTGATCCCGGTGACGAGCGCACCGGCCCCTGCGCCGTCGCCCGCGCCGGCCCCGACGCC
>NZ_JBFUGN010001670.1:0-659 GCF_056402895.1 Rhizobacter sp. P3_B12
GTTGTCCAGCGTCGTCGGCGGGTTGGCATTGTTCGAGTTGTTCGGGCTGACCTGTGTGTCCTGGGCGGTCGGCTGCGCCGTCATGTTCTGGTTGGTCGGCGTCGTGCTTTCCGTCGTCGTCGGCCCGTTCGGCTGGTTCTGGTCGGCACTCGCCGAGCCCGGAGCGGCCGTGGTGCCCGATGTCGTCGACTGGGCCGAGGACAGCGATACGACGGCTGCCAGGGCGGCTGCGGACACGAGGGTCAGGGTGGAGAGCTTTGTCATGGTGTGACTCCTTTGCAGGTGTTGGAAGAGGTGGCGCGCCGGCCCCGCCGGTCGCATCCCGCTCTTTTGGCCCGGAGACCCAAAGGTGCGGTACCGAAGGGTGGCAATCGGTGTGCCTTGCCGTGCGGGTGCGTGTCTGTCGGACAGATCGGGCACGCCGACTGCCGTGTCATCGCTAACATGCCTGGATGGTCGGGACGACGCGGGGCGAGCAGTTCAACCGAAAGGAAGCGATGGCGTGGCGCGTGAGCTCGTGTGCGGCAAGCTGGATCTGGGCGATGGGAGCGGCGCTCGTGCCTGGGTGCTGTGCGGCGCAGGCCGCCGAGCCTGCGGCCGCCGAGCCGCCGGCCGCCGCGGCCTCCGAACCGGCGGCAGACGACGGCCCCCCGCGGCCG
>NZ_JBFUGN010001671.1:0-658 GCF_056402895.1 Rhizobacter sp. P3_B12
ACGGCACGTCGCGGGCGCACTACCTGCTGCCGCAGATCGAGGGCGGCAACCGTCCGCTGAAGCGCTTCGAGGAGATCCTCGTGCAGGCCGGGCTGATGCGCAAGAACGAACGGGCGGTGCCGGGCTCGGCCGCCAAGCTCGATGCCTACGGCAACATGGGGCGCGGGCAGATCGTGCAGATCCTGAGCCAGCTGCAGGCCTTCAACCTCGCGGGGTCGGACGCCAACGCGACCAGCTCGAAGCGCTCGAAGGCCAAGCGCACCAAGGTCGAGTACTTCGTTGCGCACGGCGGCGAGTCGAGGCAGGGCCGCGGATCGTGGAAGCACGGCGACAAGATGCAGCACCTGCGGCGCGGCGTGTGGGCGCGGTATCGCTTCAGCGCGGGCAGTGCGGTGAAGCCGGTGCTGCTGTTCGTCAACGGCACGCGCTACGGCCGACGCTTCGACTTCGTCGGCACGGCGCAGCGTGTCATCGATGCGCGCTTCAAGTCGCACTACGAGCAGCGCATGCAGAAGCAGCTCGCGAAGCTCGGGCTGTCGAGCGGAGGGCAGGGCGCATGACGTTCTCACCTCGATCGGCGACGGCCTCGACCCCACCCCCCACCCCCCTCATCGGGTCCTCCCGGGAGAGGTCGGTCAAGGGTAATTCGAACCCCGTT
>NZ_JBFUGN010001672.1:0-655 GCF_056402895.1 Rhizobacter sp. P3_B12
GCCCCGCCCACGGCGGCGCCAACGAGGCGGCGCTGAACATGCTGGAAGACGTGCAGAAGATGGGCGGCGTCGAGAAGATCGGCGAGTTCATCAAGCAGGTGAAGGACAAGAACTCCGGCATCAAGCTGATGGGCTTCGGCCACCGCGTCTACAAGAACTACGACCCGCGCGCCAAGCTGATGCGCGAGACCTGCCACGAGGTGCTGAACGCGCTGGGCCTGCAGAACGACCCGCTGTTCAAGCTCGCGATGGAGCTCGAGAAGATCGCGCTGGAAGACGAGTACTTCGTCGCCCGCAAGCTGTACCCGAACGTCGACTTCTACTCGGGCATCGTGCAGCGCGCGATCGGCATCCCGGTCAGCCTGTTCACCGCGATCTTCGCGCTGGCCCGCACGGTCGGCTGGATCGCGCAACTGAACGAGATGATCGGCGACCCGGAGTACAAGATCGGCCGTCCGCGCCAGCTATTCCACGGTGCCACGCAGCGCAACGTCAAACCGATCGCGCAGCGAAACTGAGCCCGCCGGCAAGCAGCCTGAACTTCACCCTGCGAAAACCCCGGCCTGGCGCCGGGGTTTTTCGTTGTTCAGCGCCTAAAATCGTCGATTCGCCAGAGTCTCACCTGGAAGCCACCATGGCCCGCACGCTCTACGAC
>NZ_JBFUGN010001673.1:0-652 GCF_056402895.1 Rhizobacter sp. P3_B12
GGTTCATGCCCATGCGGCCGGTGACGCCGTGCATGATCAGACCGAGTCGTTGTGTGGCCATGGGGCTCCTTGCGGGGGGCGGACGATGAGGACTCAGACGAGGGCGGCCGCCTGCGACAGCGGCTGCATCGCCGACCAGTCCGGCGTGGCCGCGTGGGCGTAGCCGGGGCCGGCCAGCGAGTGGAGATCGATGCGGCCGCCGGCGATGCGCAGGCGAGCGTCGGCGTCGTACAGGTCGGGATGGGCCTGCACGAAGGCCTGGCGCTCGGCGGCCGGCGCGGCACCGAAGCCGTCGGCATAGTGGTGGCCGTTGCGCTCGGCATGGTCCAGGCCGAGCAGCGCGGCCAGCGCCAGGTCCTGCTGCACCGCGAGGCCGGCCTGGCAGGTCAGGTCCTCGGCCGACATGGACCATGCGGGCGGCTGGCCATCACGCTGCGCGGCCTGGTTCCAGCGCTCGCAGCGGGCGCGGTTGACCAGCGACTTGTAGAAGCCCTTGCATCCCTTGCTCGACACGCCGTGCCAGCCGGCGTCGCGGCCGCGCACGAAGGCGTCGAGCGTGCCGTCGGCCTCGTCCATCAGCAGGGGGCAGGGCAGCGCTGGCAGTGCGCCATCGACCGAGCGATCGCGCGGCAGCGGCTGCTCGAGGTACAGC
>NZ_JBFUGN010001674.1:0-650 GCF_056402895.1 Rhizobacter sp. P3_B12
GCATCACTTGGTGCTGCCGGTCGCTGTCGATCTTGGTTTGCCTCTTCGGGGCTCGGGCAGCGTGGAGAAGAAATCGCCGGTCGCCACACTCAAATGGATCTTCGATGCGTTCGAGCTGGACCTTCGGTCACAGCGTCAAGTGTGCGAGATGATTTCGGCTGCGGCTGCAGGTGTCCCGGGATCGAAGACCATATTCCTTCTCTGGCTTGCGTTCCTCTGCGCGCTTCGACACGTCGATTCCGCAGGATTCGATGCCATCGCCATCAAAGGCGACGTGGCTGCCGACTTTCAAGGCGTCGTCAAGGCGCGAATCAAGCGTGACCAGGGAACAACGTTTTTTGCTGAGCGAAGTGGCATGGAGTTTCGATACGACCCGAAAACGCCCCGCACCGTCTCGCTTTGGGATGTCGTATCCAAGTACTACGTTTGGTCGTGGGCCGATTTGAAAGATATCAGCAGGATTGCCAGCGATTCGAATGCATATGACTACCCTCAATCGCTGGCAAGCAAGCTGGCGGAGGAGTTGCCCAATCCTCACAACCCGGACGAGAGCTACTCTCCATCGATCCGGTCCTACTCCCGCCTCGTCAGGTGCGCGGGGCAGCTGACTCTCGGATAGCGCCGGCGATAAGTATGGTGTTCACCAAGAC
>NZ_JBFUGN010001675.1:0-650 GCF_056402895.1 Rhizobacter sp. P3_B12
ATCGACGGCTGCTCACTCGTGCCCAGCCACGCCCACGCGATGCCGAACACGATCTCCAGCAGCGCCAGCAGCGACATCTCCGGCGCCGGCAGGTGGCGGGCCAGCCGCACCGCCAGCACGCACGGGATGGCCAGCTGCACCAGCCCCAGCAGCCCGAGCAGCGCCACGTCGTGCACCGAGGCCTGCAGCGGCAGCGACAAGGGCAGCGTGACGATCGCCGAGACCAGCGCGCCCAGCAGCAAGGCCGGCACCAGGTCGACCGTCGTGCCGCTGCGCTGCAGCGTGTTCCAGTTGATCGCGCTCGCGATGGGCACGCCCAGCGCGACCAGCGTGCCGATCACGTGCTGCGGCTCCGAGCTGACGCCCTGYCCGTACATGTAGGCAATGCCCAGCCCGGCCAGCACGATCGCGGCCCAGGTGCGCCGCGCGACCGGATGCCCGAGCGTGAAGCGCGCCAGCATGGCAGTCATCAGCGGCGCGAGCGCCATCGTGATCAGCACGTTGGCCACCGTGGTCAGCGTGAGCGCCACCATGAAGCAGGTGAACATCACGCTCCACATCAGGCTCGAGATCCACAGCGGCCGGCCGCCCGCGCGCAGCAGCGCGAAGGTGCTGCGGCCATGCGCCCAGGCGTAGTAGCAGGCCAGGCA
>NZ_JBFUGN010001676.1:0-650 GCF_056402895.1 Rhizobacter sp. P3_B12
ATCGGCAGCACGGGAGATTTATAGAGTCCGAAAAGACCGAATATTCACTCTCAATTGCGTCTTTGATTGATTGCCTCTCCGCCGGTCGCGTAACGCAATTGACATGGATCAATGCTGATCAAATAGATCCTCCGGGTATCAATCAGTAGATGCCCCAACGAACGTGAATTGTCCGAGTTGTTTGCAGATCGAATTGGCCGGCGATTGGTAATCGTGGTGGCGCGAATAAGTATCTGACAGATGGTGCCAATTGCGCCTCGACAAAGCTGGGGCCGGTGATCAAATCGATTTATCCGACAGAGGGTCCGGTCGGCGGACATTGGGACGGCGCGCATCCCGGGGCTTGACCGGTCAGTTGCGTGAGTCGCTCATATAGTTGTATAGTGCAACTATATGGTCTTTTTTTCGGATTCGGAACGTTCTCTGGTCGAGGAGATCCGGGCGGCCTCGCGCTCCATGGCGCGCGACTGGGGTTTCATGGGCGGCCAGTTCGCGGGCGTGGACCTGTCGCCGTCCGCCGTTCATGCCCTGATCGAGATCGATGCGGGCGAGGTCAGCGCCCGGGACCTGGGCTTGCGCCTGCACCTTGAGAAATCCAGCGTCAGCCGGATGCTGCGCAAGCTCGTGGACTCGGGCGAGGTGTGCGAGGC
>NZ_JBFUGN010001677.1:0-648 GCF_056402895.1 Rhizobacter sp. P3_B12
GGGCCGAGCCGCTGTACCGGCACAAGGTGCTGGAGCGGCTGGGCGACTACCGCGAGCACCGCGAGCAGCTTGATGGGCGCTGGATCGGCGACGTCTGGGTGCATGCGGTCTCGCTCGGCGAGACGCGTGCCGCGGCGGCGCTGATCGATGCGCTGCGCGCCGAGCGGCCGGGCCTGCGGCTGCTGCTGACGCACAGCACGGCCACCGGCCGCGAAGCCGGCGAGGCGCTGCTGCGCGAGGGCGACGTGCAAGCCTGGCTGCCGTACGACACGCCGGGTGTCGTGCAGCGTTTCTTCGAGCAGTTCCGCCCGCGCGTGGGCGTGCTGATGGAGACCGAGATCTGGCCGAACCTGCTGCGGCGCGCGCAGGGCAGCGGCATCCCGATGGTGCTGGCGAACGCGCGGCTGAGCGAGAAGAGCCGGCGCCAGGGCGAACGGCTGGCAGCAGTGCTTCGGCCGGCGGTCGAGGCGATCACGCTGGTGCTGGCGCAGACCGAGGCCGATGCGCAGCGGCTGCGCGAGTCGGGCGCGCGCGAGGTCGTCGTCTGCGGCAACCTGAAGTTCGACATGGCGCCGGACGAGGCCTTGCTCGCGCGCGGCCGGGCATGGCGGCATGCGTTGGCGCGGCCGGTGCTGCTGGGTGCGGTGA
>NZ_JBFUGN010001678.1:0-648 GCF_056402895.1 Rhizobacter sp. P3_B12
CTTGATCAGCGTGCGCGACTGCACGCCCAGCACGCCGGCGCCGGACAGGTCGAGCGACAGCCCGCGCGCGGCCCAGGGTTCGAAAGCGTTCCGCAGCGCATCGATCGCCCGGGCCTGGCCGTCGAGGTCGGAGCCACCGGCGCGCGTGATCGCCACCAGCAGCGCGCGCGGCTGGCTGCGCGACACCCACACGCCGGCCTCGACGCGCGGCCCGCCCGACGGCAGCAGCGTCTCGGCCAGCCGCGCCATCTCGCCGGTCGGGTCGCGCCACAGCAGCGGCTTGATCCACGCACCGGCCGGCGTGCCGAGCATCGAGGTGGTGTCGGCGATGCCGTCGCGCAGCCCGTCGACGCTGAAGCGCTGCGCATCGACCGCCGGGCTCAGCAGGTAGCGGTGGGCCATCAGCAGCTCGCCGACGGCCTTCGGCGCGCCGAGGTTGTCGCCATTGCTGATGCTGTCGAATTCGCCGCTCGCGCGCAACGCGGTCGCGAGGCCGCGCGAGGCCTCGCCGCGCAGGGCCGCATCGCCGCCGCGCACGCCGACCAGCATCACGCGCGCGGTCACGCCGTGGCGCAGCTGCTCCAGCAGCACGCGCTGCTCGGCACTTGGCGACGACGGCAGGAAGGCCGACAGGTCGGCGACGTAGGT
>NZ_JBFUGN010001679.1:0-648 GCF_056402895.1 Rhizobacter sp. P3_B12
CTGACCGACAACAACGGGCGCAAGGCCGACTTCCGCAACGTCATCATCATCATGACGACGAACGCGGGCGCGGAGACGATGAACAAGTCGACGATCGGCTTCACGAACTCCCGCGAGCAGGGCGACGAGATGGCCGACATCAAGCGGCTGTTCACGCCGGAGTTCCGCAACCGGCTCGACGCGACCGTCAGCTTCCGGGCGCTGAACGAAGAGATCATCCTGCGGGTGGTCGACAAGTTCCTGCTGCAGCTCGAGGGCCAGCTGTCGGAGAAGAAGGTCGAGGTCACGTTCACCGACGGCCTGCGCAAGCTGCTGGCGAAGAAGGGCTTCGACCCGCTGATGGGGGCGCGGCCGATGCAGCGCCTGATCCAGGACACGATCCGCCGTGCGCTGGCCGACGAGCTGCTGTTCGGCAGCCTGGTCGATGGCGGCCGCCTGACGGTGGACGTGGACGCCGACGGCAAGACGGTGCTCGACATCCAGCCGGCGAAGAAGATCGACAAGCCGAAGGCCGAGCCGGCGACGGCCTGATCTTCTCTCTCTGCGATCGACGAAACGGGGCCTGCGGGCCCCGTCTTTCTTGGGGCTGCCTTCAGGCTGTCGACGGCTCCGCGAGCGGGAAGCGCGCTGCCGGGTCCTGCCCGAAGA
>NZ_JBFUGN010001680.1:0-647 GCF_056402895.1 Rhizobacter sp. P3_B12
GCGCAGCAGCGCGTGGCGGCGCTGGAGCAGGAACAGCGCAAGGCGGCGGCCCGCCGCGATGCGCAGCGCCTGCTGGCGCCGGTCGACGGCACGGTGCAGCAGCTCGCGGTGCACACCGTGGGTGGCGTCGTGACGGCGGCGCAGCCGCTGATGATGGTGGTGCCGAGCGACACGCCGCTGGAGATCGAGGCGCTGGTCGAGAACCGCGACATCGGCTTCGTCATGCCGGGCCAACCGGCCGAGGTGAAGGTGGAGACCTTTCCGTACACGCGCTACGGCGTGCTGCACGGGCGCGTCGCGTCGGTGTCGAGCGATGCGATCAACGACGACAAGCGCGGGCTGGTGTATTCGACGCGGGTGCGGCTGGATCGGAAGACGATCGAGATCGACGGCCGCACGGTGCCGTTGAGCGCCGGGATGTCGGTGTCGGCCGAGGTGAAGATCGGCACGCGGCGCGTGATCGATTTCGTGCTGGCACCGCTGATCTCGCATGCAACCGAGGGTCTTCGCGAGAGGTGACGATTGGCTGCGCAAAGGCGCGTGGGGGGAGGCCATGGCGCGCCGTTCGGGTCGGTCATCGCCCCTGGCGGGGCGATGACTCCCCTGCGCTGGCTCCGGCGACCCTCCTTTATTGGCGCTCCACGGCC
>NZ_JBFUGN010001681.1:0-647 GCF_056402895.1 Rhizobacter sp. P3_B12
CCGACGCGCTGTTCGCGCTGCAGCCCGGCGCCTGGATCGCGGTGCGCGCCGGCGGCAGCGATCCGCTGACCGACGCGCTGCTGGGCGCCGCGCGCGTGCCGGTGCTCGTCGTCGACACCGATGCCGCGGCGCAGCGGCTGCCTTCGCGGGCGCCGGCCGTCGCGCTGTGCGAGGGCTTCGAGGACGAGGCCCAGGCCACCGCCGCGCAGGTGCTGGCGCATGTGCAGCGCGGCGAGTTGCCGGTGGCGCTGGTCGCGCAGGACCGCCTGCTGGTGCGCCGCGTGCACGCGCTGCTGGCGCGGCAGTCGGTCGCGGTGCTGGATGAAACCGGCTGGAAGCTCTCGACCACCCGCGCCGCGGCGCAGCTGATGGGCCTGCTGCGGGCGGTCGGGGCATCGAGTGCCGATGCGACGCTCGATGCCCTCAAATCCCTGACCGCCCCATGGCCCGGCCTGGGCCCGGTGGCGGCGCTCGCGCAATCGCTCGAAGCCAGCTGCCGCCGCCACGGCTGGCGCCGCACCTCGCAGATCGACGCCGAACGCCTGCACCCCGGCGAGGCCCGGCTGTGGAGCGCGCTGGTCGAGGCGCTGGCGCCGCTCGCCGAGCCAGGCCGGCGCCCGCTGCGCGCGTGGTGCGAGGCGCTGCAG
>NZ_JBFUGN010001682.1:0-646 GCF_056402895.1 Rhizobacter sp. P3_B12
GGTGGCGCACTTCGCCGCAGATTTCGAATGCTCAGATAATTGAGGACGACGCGTTACAAATGTCTACCTCAATGCTCAATAGCTTATTCGCACGGTATGCGGATTCCACTCCACCACTTGCCCTAAAAAAGGACGCGGTACGAGTCGTAGATGCAATGTACGGCCTGGCAAAATCACTAGATGTTGACACGCTCGGCGCACTCCTTTCCCGCTATGCACTTTCGATTCGCGAGCTACCTGAAGTCTTGAGGAGTATCGCAAGAATCGAGCACACCATAATGTCTTTAGTAGCACCGATGCGTTGGGCACCATCGCTCGACATTTCGTGGTGGTCGGAAGCCAATAGATTTCTTCAGCTTGGCACACGAATACAAGACTCGGATAAGTCGGCCATCGAGGGTAACCGTGCGCGACTTTCTGATTTGTGCCGCAGTGAGTTTCACCTCGTCAGATTCGGATTTGACCAGGGCGCTCGTGATCTGCTAGACATAGAGAATCCTTAACTTCGGAAGCGGTCCGCGTGGAAAATCAATTTGCTGCATACCGATCAGACGGCGGATACCATGCGTTGATTACCCCTGGTCGTGTTTTCCAGGGTACGCTAATGGACGACCTCTTTTGCGCGCTTGGTCGGGCACCATCATTG
>NZ_JBFUGN010001683.1:0-645 GCF_056402895.1 Rhizobacter sp. P3_B12
CCATGTGGCCGAGGTTGGCTTTCGCGGCGCCGAGCCAGCAGGTGCCTCCGCCGGCGTCGGCGCGGCCGACGGTGGCGGCCAGCGCCTCGACCTCGATCGGGTCGCCGAGCGGCGTGCCGGTGCCGTGCGCCTCGATGAAGCCGATGCGGCCCGGCGCGAGCTGCGCCGACGCGAGCGCCTCGCGGATCAGCGCCTGCTGCGCCAACCCGTTCGGTGCGGCGAGCAGCGTCGAATGACCGTCCTGGTTGACGGCCGAGCCGCGCACCACGGCGAGCACGCGGTCGCCGTCGGCGATGGCATCGGCGAGGCGCTTCATCACGATCACGCCGCAGCCCTCGCCGCGGCCGAACCCGTCGGCGCTCTGGTCGAAGGTCTTGCAGCGGCCGTCCGGCGCCATGAAGCCGACCTTGCTGAGCGAGATCATCAGGTCGGGCGTCACCATCAGCGAGACGCCGCCGGCCAGCGCGATGTCGCTCTCGCCGTGGCGCAGGCTCTGGCAGGCCAGGTGGATCGCGACCAGCGACGACGAGCAGGCGGTGTCGACCGAGATGCTCGGGCCGCGCAGGTCGAGCAGGAACGACAGGCGGTTCGCCAGCACGCTGTGCACGGTGCCGGTCAGCGTGCGCGCGTCGATCGCCTCGGGGT
>NZ_JBFUGN010001684.1:0-645 GCF_056402895.1 Rhizobacter sp. P3_B12
CGCCAGACCACCGCGCGTGAGCTGCGGGAGGTCGGCGCCAGGCAGGCGTCGCAGGCGCTGAAGGATTCGCCCGAAGCGCTCGACGAGGTGCTCGACACGCTGGCCGACATGCATTTCCAGCTCGGCCTGTTCGACGAGGCCGGGCAGCTGCGGCTGCAGCGCGTCGAGGCGGCGCGGCGCTCGTTCGGTGCGCACGACGCACGGCTCGCCAGCGCGCTGCTCGCGTACGCCCGCGACGTGAACCACACCGACGACCGCGCCCGCGCGCTGGCCGCGATGGACGAAGCCCGGCAGGTGCTCGATGCGATCGGCGACGACGCGTCGGAGACGCGCGGCTGGATGTGGATCAACCGCGCCGAGATCGAGCAGTACGTGTCGCTGGCCGGCATGCGCGCTGCGGCGCAACAGGCGGTCGCGCATTTCCGGCAGCACCCGGCGCAGTGGTCGAGCGGCTACGAGGCGCTGCGCAACCTGGCGCGCTCGCACCACCTGGCCGGCGATGCGGCCACCGCGCAGGCGATGCTGAAGGAGGCGCTGGCCGAGATCGACCGGCACGAGGCATCGCCGTCCGCCTGGTCGGTGACGCCGCTGGTGCAGCTGGCCGAAGCGCAGGCGGCGGCGCGCGATTTCGGCGCGGCCGAGGGC
>NZ_JBFUGN010001685.1:0-642 GCF_056402895.1 Rhizobacter sp. P3_B12
GTCTCGGCGAGCTTCGCGTTCGTCGGCGACATCGTGTTCGCCGAGCCGAAGGCGCTGATCGGCTTCGCCGGCCCGCGCGTGATCGAGAACACCGTGCGCGAGAAGCTGCCCGAAGGCTTCCAGCGCGCCGAGTTCCTCGTCAAGACCGGCGCGATCGACGGCATCATCGACCGGCGCGAGCTGCGCACGACGATCGCCCGCTCGCTCGCGATGCTGCAACGGCAAAGCGCCGACGCCGTGGCCTGAGCCGGCCCGGCTCCCTGCGCAAGGCGGCCTCGGCCGCCTTTCCTTCTTCTGAGACCGTCATGCCCACACCGACCACCCTCGCCGAATGGCTCGCCCACTGCGAGCAGCTGCACCCCAAGGACATCGACATGGGGCTGGAGCGCAGCCTGCTGCTGAAGCAGCGGCTGGGCATCGATTTCCAGGTGCCGGTGATCACGGTGGCGGGCACCAACGGCAAGGGTTCGACCTGCGCGATGCTCGAATCGATCGGCCTGCAGGCCGGCTACCGCGTCGGGCTCTACATCAAGCCGCATTTCGTGCACTTCGAGGAGCGCTGCCGCGTGAACGGCCGCAGCGTCGACGCGGCCGAGCTGATCCCGCACTTCGAGGCGGTCGAGGCGGCGCGCGCCGGCATGC
>NZ_JBFUGN010001686.1:0-642 GCF_056402895.1 Rhizobacter sp. P3_B12
GTGCAGCGCCGTGAGCATCGGCGCGAGCGGGTTGCGCAACTCGTGGCCCAGCATCGCGAGGAACTCGTCCTTCGCACGGCTCGCATCCTCGGCCTGCTGGCGCGCGCTCAGCTGCTCGGTCACCTCGTAGGCGACCACGGCGATCTTGACCGGCTCGGTGCCGTCCGGCTCGGTCAGCGGCTGGTAGACGAAATCGAAGTAGCGCGGCCCGGGCATGTGCACCTCGAAAGCCTTCGCGAAGTACGGCTCGCCGCTGCGCAGCACGCTGTCGAGCAGCTCCTTCACGTTCAGGTCGCGCAGCTCGGGCATCGCCTGCAGCAGCGGCAGCCCCAGCAGCGGGCGGTCGCCCACCAGGCGCCGCTGCTCGTCGTTCGCATAGCTGAACACGTGCTGCGGACCGTCGAGCAGCGCCACCGCCACCGGTGCGTTGTCGAACACCTCGACCAGCCGGCGGTTCGCGGCATCGCGGATCGCATGCATCTGCTCGCGCACCAGCAGCACCTCGACGCGCGCCGCCAGCTCGCGCGCGGAGAACGGCTTCACGATGTAGTCGTCGGCCCCCTTGGCCAGCCCCTCCAGCCGCGCCTCCTCGCCGGCGTGCGCCGACAGCAGGATCACCGGCAGCGTGCGCAGCGCATCGTG
>NZ_JBFUGN010001687.1:0-641 GCF_056402895.1 Rhizobacter sp. P3_B12
GTGTAGCGCGCCACGCCCTGGGTGATGCGCACCTCGTCGACCGCGCCGTTCAGGTACCACACGCCCTGGCCCGTGTCCGGCGTGCGGCCGATGTTCACCGGCGTGCTCGATGGGTAGATCGCCCCGTTGATCGCCACCGGCGCGCTCGGCACGCCATTCAGGAAGATGCGCAGCGCCGTGCCCTGGCGCACCACCGCGACATGGGCCCAGGTGTTCAGCGGGATCTGGTTCGCATGCCAGAGGCTGCCCGCATCGCTTGACCCGTCCTGCGACCAGCGCGTGGTCACCGAGCCGTTGGAGCCGGTCAGGATGTCGAAGCCSCGSGCMCCRCCGTTGCCGTAGTTGCTCAGCAGCGTCGCGAAGTTGCCGTAGGCGTTCAGCCGCACCCAGGCTTCCACGGTGAAGTCGTTGCTGCCGACGTCCAGCGCCGCGCTCGATGCGGTCACATAGGTGCCGTAGCTGCCGTCCAGACTGAGGCCACCGCTGCCGTAGCGCGCAGCACCCGCATTGACCGCCGCATTACCGAAGGCGCTGACCGCGTAGCCATTGACCGAGCTGTCGACCAGCCCCGCCGCGTTGCCGCCGCCATCCAGATGCAGCAGCAAGCTCACGTTCGCGTAGCTCGGATCCACGCCGTTCGG
>NZ_JBFUGN010001688.1:0-641 GCF_056402895.1 Rhizobacter sp. P3_B12
TCAGCCTGACCACCTATTGCGCCCATCTGGGGCGCCTCAGACTCCCCCACCCAGCACGTCACGCAGGCCACGCCTGCCGCCGACAATGCGGGTCTCGAAGCGGGCAAGAAACCGGGACGAATCAAAACGTCCAATGGAATCAATAGGATAGAGCCGACATGCTGCTGATGATCGACAACTACGACTCCTTCACCTTCAACCTGGTGCAGTACTTCGCCGAGCTCGGCGAGGACGTGCGCGTGTTCCGCAACGACGAGATCACGCTCGACGGCATCCGCGAACTGAAACCCGCGCGGCTGGTGCTGTCGCCCGGCCCGTGCTCGCCGGCCGAGGYCGGCATCTGCGTCGACGCGATCCGCGAGTTCACCGGCCAGCTGCCGATCCTCGGCGTGTGCCTCGGGCACCAGGCGATCGGCGCGGCGCTCGGCGGCAGGATCATCCGCGCGAAGACGCAGATGCACGGCAAGACCGACGTCATCACCACCGACAGGCGCGGCGTCTACGCCGAGCTGCCGCAGCAGTTCACCGTGATCCGCTACCACTCGCTGGTGATCGAGCGCGACACGCTGCCCGCCGAGCTGGAGATCACGTCGACCTCGCAGGACGACGAGATCATGGGCGTGCGCCACACCGCGCTGGCC
>NZ_JBFUGN010001690.1:0-634 GCF_056402895.1 Rhizobacter sp. P3_B12
GCTGATCGCGACCGCAGCGTTGTCAAGCGGTCGCCGGTCGGTCGACCGGCATGGGTGCTTCCCCCGCGTTCCACGAGTCCGCCCCGATCGATGATTGGGCGGACTGGGTCCGGCTGGTCGAAACGCCCGGCATGGGGCGCGAGGCCGCCCGCAAGCTGCTGGCCGCCTTCGGGTCACCTGCGGCGGTGCTGCAGGCCGGCTCGGCCGCGCGCCGGCACGTCGTCGAGCCTGCCGCCGCGGATGCGCTGGACGACCTGCCGGCCGGGCTTTCCGATCTGCTGGAGACCACGCGCCGCTGGCTCGCGTCGTCATCCGCCGAGGCGCCGCGCCGCATCGTCACGCTGGGCGACCCGCACTATCCGGCCGCCCTGCTGCAGACTGCCGATCCGCCGCTGATGCTCTATGCCGAAGGGCGCATCGAGCTGCTGGCCGCCCCATGCGTGGCCATCGTCGGGAGCCGGCAGGCGACGATCCAGGGTCTCGCGAATGCGAAGGCCTTCGCCCAGGCGTTGAGCGAGGCCGGCATGACGGTGGTGTCGGGGCTGGCCCAGGGCATCGATGGCGCGGCCCACGAAGGGGCGCTGCAGGGGCTGTCGAGCACCATCGCGGTGGTCGGTACCGGCCTGGACCAGGT
>NZ_JBFUGN010001691.1:0-634 GCF_056402895.1 Rhizobacter sp. P3_B12
AGGTCAAGCCGGGCGACACGCTGTCGCGCATTGCCGGTGCGAACAAGCGCCCGGGCGTCTCGCTCGACCAGATGCTGGCCTCGCTGTACCAGGGCAACCCGGACGCGTTCCT
Organism: Rhizobacter sp. P3_B12; assembly: GCF_056402895.1. Classification (NCBI taxonomy): domain Bacteria; kingdom Pseudomonadati; phylum Pseudomonadota; class Betaproteobacteria; order Burkholderiales; family Sphaerotilaceae; genus Rhizobacter; species Rhizobacter sp. P3_B12. The sequence continues at coordinate 113 of NZ_JBFUGN010001691.1, forward strand.
GAACAGCAACATGAACCGGCTGAAGGCCGGTGCCGTGCTGGCCGTGCCGTCGGCCGAGACCGCGAAGGCGATCACGCCGGCCGATGCGCGCCAGCTGATCCAGGCGCAGAGCGCCGACTTCGGCGCCTACCGCCAGCGCCTCGCCAGCGGCGTGGCGCCGTCGAAGGTCGAGGGCGCGTCGCGCCAGACCAGCGGCACCGTGCAGGCCGAGGTCGACGACCGCAAGAAGGCCGCCGCCCCGACGCCGGACAAGCTGACGCTGAGCAAGGGCAGTGCGTCCACGGAAGCGAAGGTCGCGAAGGAGCGCGAGGCGAAGGAGAACTCGTCGCGCGTCGCCGAACTGTCGAAGAACGTCGAAGAGCTGAAGAAGCTCGGTCAGGCCTCGGCCGGTGCCAAGGCCGGTTCGCCCGCGCAGGCGCCCGCGCCGGCCGCGGTGAACGTGCCGGTGAAGCCGCCGGTGGTGACGCCGCCGGCCCCGCCTGCGCCGGTTCCTCCGCCGCCCCCGCCCCCGCCGCCTCCCCC
>NZ_JBFUGN010001692.1:0-633 GCF_056402895.1 Rhizobacter sp. P3_B12
CTGCTGCAGCAGCGCCACGCTCAGCAGGCTCTGCCCCGAGGTCGTCGCCATCAGGTTGCGCTCGCCCAGCACGCCCAGCCCGATTGCCGTCGACGACATCGCGAGGCCCAGCCCGCCCACCAGCGCCAGCTGCCACGGCACGCCGGCCGCGACCGCCGCGCCGAGCAGCAGCGCCGCCGAGCCGAACAGCTGCACGCTGCCCCAGCCGAAGATCGGCTTGCGCAGCGCCCACAGCCGCTTCGGCTCCAGCTCCAGCCCGACCAGGAACAGCATCAGCACCACGCCGAACTCGGCGAAATGCAGCATGTCCYGCGGATCGGTCACCAGCCGCAGGCCCCAGGGCCCGATCAGGATGCCCGCGGCCAGGTAGCCGATGATCGAGCCCAGCCCCAGCTTCTTCGCCACCGGCACCGCGATCACCGCGGCGGCCAGGTACACCAGCCCGCCTGTCAACCAGCTGCCGTGTTCCATCAGGCGCTTTCCGCCACAGCGGCTTCGGCCGCATCCGTCGGGCGCGCCGATTCGGGCACCTCGCAGTCGAAATCGTCGTCCAGCCCGGCCAGCTCCGGCCAGTTCGGGTAGCTGCCCAGGTGCTGCACGATGTCGGCATGCGGCGCCTGCAGCTCGGCCGCG
>NZ_JBFUGN010001693.1:0-633 GCF_056402895.1 Rhizobacter sp. P3_B12
GCTGCACGGCAAGTTTCCCGGCAAGACCTGGTCGGGCGATTCGAAAGGGAATTTCCATTGCGATCTGGACGGCCAGCAGGTGGCGCTCATCCGCGCCGACGCGCTGAAGGCGTGGGTGGAGCGAGATGACGACACCCGGCTTCCGGCAATTGAAGAGCGCAGCCGTGCACCGGCCTCGGCGATGCTCTGGTTGACCAATGGGCCCGGTGCCGGCGTGGACGAACGCTTCATCCAGGAGGCCGGGGTGGCTGCAACGCTGCAGGAGATCGAACTGTCCTTCAGCAACTCGCAGCGCCCGGGCAAAGGCCTGCTGCACGCACGCCGGTTCCCGCCCGGCGCCGCGCCCGATTCATTCCGACGGCTCGAAGAGAACGCGAAATCGACCCGTCGTGTGGCATTGACAGGTTCCTCGACGCAGTCCTCCAGCCCGTGGGCTCTGCTCGAGAGGCAGGACGGCCCGGGCCTGCAAGGATGGCTGCTGCAGGCAAAGGGCAGTTCGGTGACCTACCCGAGCCTGGAGGCGGCTGTGCAGGCCTTCTGCACCGAACACCGGCAGAAAGCCGCCCGCGCCGTTTTCCTCGTGAATCCGCCCTGACCGCACACCCTTCTACAATCCGGGCCCCACTCCCGTTG
>NZ_JBFUGN010001694.1:0-631 GCF_056402895.1 Rhizobacter sp. P3_B12
CATGCATGAGCCGAGCGATGGACTATGCCCAGGGCTTGCCTGGGCACTCTGGCTACGGACGACGCACGCCGTCATCGACCACCACCTCGCCATCTTCCTTCGTGAACGGCGGCAATTGGCCCACGGGGAGCAGCGCGAGCACTTTCTCCGAAGGTCGGCACAACGCCGTGCCCAGTCGCGAGACGACGATGGGCCGATTCAGCAGGATGGGATGCAGCTCGATGAAGTCGATCAACGCCTCATCCGTCCAATGCGCTTCATCGAGCTTCAGCGCCGCGAAGGGCGTTCCCTTCTCGCGCAACAGCGCGCGCACCGACTGGCCGGTGGCGGCAACCAGCTCGCGCAGACGATCCTTCGTCGGCGGCGTCTTCAGATACTCGACGATCGTCGGTTCGAAGCCGGCATGCCGGATGAGCGCGAGCGTGTTCCGCGAGGTCCCGCAGGCGGGGTTRTGATAGATCGTGATGTCATCCATGGTGGTCGAGTCTTGCAGGGTCTTGAGCCGAGGCTGTGTCGGGTCCGAGCCAGCCATGCAGGGCGAGCGCGACGCCGGCGCCGGCCAACTCTGCCGCGATGAACGCGGGTGCGCTGGGCGGCGAGATGCCCGCGAAGGTGTCGCTCAGCATGCGCC
>NZ_JBFUGN010001695.1:0-628 GCF_056402895.1 Rhizobacter sp. P3_B12
GCGCTCCAGCTCGATCACGTGGTTCATGTCGTTCAAGCTTCATCCTCCTCATCGGGTTCTTCTTCGGCGTCCGCCAGCGTCATCGCCGCGGCGCGGTTGCGGGCCTTGGTCACCTCCTCGTCAAGGATGCGCAGTGCATCGCCCGGCAGGTCCACGCGGCGCCGCACACGCGGCACCAGCCCCTGCAACAGGCTGCCCACATCGCCGGCCATCTTGGAGAGCACCAGCTCCAGCACCGACACCGGCGCCAGTTCGCGGCGGTTCACGGCGTTGTCCATCGCGACACGGTCGGCCTGTTCGCGCGCCAAGCGTGCACGCTCGCGCGCCAGCTCACCGTCGGCACCACGCCCTGCAGCCTGCTCACGCAGGTGCTTCGTGTAGGCGCGCAGCCAGGTCGCGGCAGGCTGGCCGGCCAGCAAGACGCCGCGCGCGAGCAGGTCGCTGACGACGGGCTGGCTCACGCCGACCATGTCACCGAACTGCTCCTGCGTCACTGGCAAAGACAGCATGTCCTGTTGATCTCCCATGGATATAACCCCCTTAGGAACGCCCGGAAACTAGAGTGCTAACGGGGTTCGAATTACCCTTGACCGACCTCTCCCGGGAGGACCCGATGAGGGGGGTGGGG
>NZ_JBFUGN010001696.1:0-628 GCF_056402895.1 Rhizobacter sp. P3_B12
CCGCCAGGTTGACCGCACCGAGCGCGGTGATCTCGCGGTTGATGCGGTCGATCTCGCCCTGCAGGCCGTACAGCTTGACGTTGTTGTCGGCGATGTTCTGCGCGAGCGCCGCGAGGTCGACCTCGGCGGCGGTCAGCTGTTCGAGGAACTGCGCGCCGCCGAGCTGCGCCGCCTGCTCTTCGAGCTGCAGCTTGGTGATGCGGTCGCGCAGCGGCTGCAGGCTCTGCTCGTGCGCCATGCGCTGTTCGTCGGCGCGGCGCAGGCGCAGCGTCAGGTCGTCGTACTCGCTGCGCTTGGCGCCGAGCGCGGCCTCGCGGTCGAGCTTGAGAGCCAACGCGTCTTCCAGCCCGACGAGGGCCGACGCATCGGTCAGCTTCACCAGCTCTGCCTGCAGTTGCTCGAACGAGGCCTCGTTCGACGCCACCTGCTGCTGCGCCGTCTCGATGCTGCGCTGCAGCTCGCCGCGGCGGGCCGCCAGCGCGCGCGACGAGAACTGCGCCTCCTGCGCCTGGCGCTCCAGCGAGCGCAGCTGCTCGCGCGCGTCGGCGAGCTTGCGCTCGGCGGCGATCACGCCCTCGTCGAGTTCGGCGTGGCGCTCCTGCGTGGTCGCGAGCTGCATGTCGAGTTC
>NZ_JBFUGN010001697.1:0-626 GCF_056402895.1 Rhizobacter sp. P3_B12
GCCTCACCGAGGCTGGCCGCAAGCTGCTGCCCTATGCGCGAAGCATCGGCGGATTGCTCCGTGAGGCCGAGGCCAGCCTGGCGCATGAGGGCATGCCGCAGAGTCTGAGGCTCGGCCTGACGAGCGCCGTCGAGCCGGCGTGGTTCGGTGGGCTTGCGGAACGGATCCAGGCGAGGCATCCCGACACGGCCGTGTCGGTGGTCGTCGACACGTCCCCCCGACTCGTGCGCCAACTGCGCGCGGGCCGATTGGCGGCAGCTTTCATCGCGCTGCCCACGGAGGCCTCCGGCCTTGACGTGATGGAGCTCGACCGGGTGCCGATGATGGTGGCGATGCCATCGTCCCACGGCCTGGCCCGGCGCCGAACAGTCCGGCTCGCCGACCTCGCCGCAGAGGTCATCTTCTGGTTCGAGCGTGCGCGTCAGCCTGCGTTCTACGACCACTGCCAGCGTGTTTTCGCCCATCACGGCTTTGCGCCACGGAAGGTCAAGGAGCCGACGGACCATCACGTGTTGCTTGCCGATGTGGCGGGTGGGCGTGGCATGGCCTTGCTGCCCAAATCGTTTGCACGGCTGCGGCGGGCAGGTGTTTCCTATCGTGCTCTGGTCGAGGGGGAGGAGCTGGCC
>NZ_JBFUGN010001698.1:0-626 GCF_056402895.1 Rhizobacter sp. P3_B12
GGACAACAGCGATTCGTCCAGCACGATCGCGAGCGATCCGCTGGCACCGCGCGCCGATCGCAACTGATCGTCGCCACGTCGGCTTCGAGGGCCCGGCAGATTCGCTCTGCCGGGCCCTCGTTTCATTCAAGAGGGGGTCAGTGGACGGCGGCCTGCGCCAGCTGGGTGGTTTGCGATGCGGGGCGCGGATCGGGCATGCCGAACACCTCGGCCAGCGTGCGGCGGTCGGGCACCAGGTACACCATCGCGCGGCCGCGGCTGAACATCGGGCTGATCACGCCGTCGTAGAAGGCCGGCGGCAGGTTGATGCAACCGTAGCTGATGCGGTTGTCGTCGACGCCCGGTGACGCGAGGCGCTGCGCGCGACGCTCGCGCGGGTTGGTGGTGCGCACGCGGTGCATCGACACCGCGGCGTCGTAGTCGACCCAGACGATGTCCTCGCCATTGGCGTTGTGGCCGGGCCGGCCGACGAAGCGGCCAGCCGGCGTGATGCGCTCGGACGGCTTGATGTCGGCGATGGGCCGCTCGCCGATGCCCGGCACCGAATCGTCGCCACGCGCCGCCCCCAGCAGCGCCGGTGCCGAACCGAGCAGGCGGCCGGCCGCATCGAACGCGAACACGTGGGC
>NZ_JBFUGN010001699.1:0-626 GCF_056402895.1 Rhizobacter sp. P3_B12
GGCTGCGGCGACCAGCAGCAGCGCGCTGCCGAACGCGTTGGCCGGCGGCGTGATCAGGTAGGGCAAGGTCGCGCACGCGAGGCCGCCCAGCACCAGCGCGCCTTCGCCGCCGATCACGACCAGCCCGGCCCGTGCGGGGATCGCGACGCACAGCGCCGTGAGCATCAGCGGTGCCGCGCGCTGCAGCGAGTTCTGCCACGAGAACCAGTCGCCGAACGCGCCCTTGAACAGCAGCGTCCACGCGTCGACCGGGCTCTTGCCGCCGAGCCACACGAAGCCGCCGAACAGCAGCAGCGCGCCGGCCATCGCGAGCAGCGGCAGCRCGACGGCTTCGAGCGTGTCGGCGTGGCGTGCGTTCATCTCATGCGCCGGTCTTGCCGACGACGCCTTCGACGAGGTAGTTCATGCCTTCGAGCGCCGGATCGGTCTGCTTGAAGACCTTGCCCGCCTCGATGATCGTCTTGCCGGCGTTGTCCTTCAGCGGGCCCTTGAAGATGTCGAAGCTGCCCTTCAGCATCGCGGCCTTCACGTCGTCGGCGGCCTTCTTCGCCGGCGCCGACACCATCGCGCCGTACGGCGACGGCTTCACGAAGCCTTCCTTCAGCCCGCCGCGCACGAAGTTCGGG
>NZ_JBFUGN010001700.1:0-624 GCF_056402895.1 Rhizobacter sp. P3_B12
GAATGAGAGTGTGCGCTCTCTTTCGAGTGATCGTGCCAATTCGCACGAACGTGCTTTGACAGCTATCCGACGGCTCCCCTCGGCTTACAGGCTTTCTTCGCGGAGCGTGCAGCATCCGGGCCTTGTTTCTGCCACGTCTTGGAGGGGAAGCCAATGAAACACCATGTGCTGCGCAGCTTGCGCAACGGTTCGATGCTGGGGCTGCACTGCGCCCTGGCGATCCTGCTGGTCGGATGCGGTTCCGGCGACGGAGGAAGCTCCTCCGCCGGCGACGGCAACAACGCCAGTTCGAGCGATGCCGGCGGCGACCGGTCGCGCCCGATGGCGGTCGGTGACCCGATCGGCATCGCGCTGACGCCCGTCGCGGCCACGGCCAGCGCCGCCGAGCGCGGCGACCTGTCGGCTGCGGCCGCGATCGACCACGACGACAACACCCGCTGGAGCAGCGGCTTCACGGACGACCAGAACCTGACGCTGGACTTCGGCCAGTCGGTGAACGTCACCCGCGTGCGCATCAACTGGGAACGCGCCCACGCCACCCGGTACCTGCTGCAGGTCTCGAGCGACAAGTCGAACTGGGTCACGATCAAGACCGTCGACAACAGCCAGGGCGGCATCGAGGAC
>NZ_JBFUGN010001701.1:0-624 GCF_056402895.1 Rhizobacter sp. P3_B12
GCCCTGACGGGTCTGCGGCGCATGCTACGGGATGACCCGCCTTGAAGGCAACGAAACACTGCATGGTGTTTTCCAGCGGACGGGTGGAACGCTAAAATCCGGGTTATCCCTCGCGATCCCTGCCTCTTCATCCAGAGAATTCCATGAGCCTGCACAAAGTCCCCCCCGGCGCCAAGGCGCCCGAGCAGTTCAACGTGATCATCGAGATCCCGATGAACGCCGATCCGATCAAGTACGAGGTCGACAAGGAAAGCGGCGTGCTGTTCGTCGACCGCTTCATGACGACCGCGATGCACTACCCCTGCAACTACGGCTACGTGCCGCAGACGCTGTCCGACGACGGCGACCCGGTCGACGTGCTCGTGATCACGCCGTTCCCGCTGTCGCCCGGCGTGGTCGTCACCTGCCGCCCGATCGGCGTGCTGAAGATGGAAGACGAGGCCGGCGGCGACAGCAAGCTGCTCGCGGTGCCGATCGACAAGGTGCTGCCGATCTACACGCACTGGCAGAAGCCCGAAGACATCAACCAGATGCGCCTGAAGGCGATCCAGCACTTCTTCGAGCACTACAAGGACCTCGAGCCCGGCAAGTGGGTCAAGGTCACCGGCTGGGAAGGCCCGGAAT
>NZ_JBFUGN010001702.1:0-624 GCF_056402895.1 Rhizobacter sp. P3_B12
GCCGCAACCAGGCGGTGTACCAACCGACCGACGAGGACCGCGACGACTTCGTCACCACCGAGCTGGAGCGCTCGATGTCGCTCGCCGACCTCGGCACCGAGCAGCGCGACGAGATCAACGCGGCGCTGCGCCGTGGCCTGCGCCCGCTCGAAGCCCCAACGCCGATGCGGCTGTCCCATTGGATGGCCGAGCACTTCTACCTGTCGGAGGCGAGCTGGAGCGCTCGATGTCGCTCGCCGACCTCGGCACCGAGCAGCGCGACGAGATCAACGCGGCGCTGCGCCGTGGCCTGCGCCCGCTCGAAGCCCCAACGCCGATGCGGCTGTCCCATTGGATGGCCGAGCACTTCTACCTGTCGGAGGAGAGCAGCTACGAGCAGGGCCGCTGGGAAGCCTACCCGTACCAGGTCGCGATTGCCGACTGCATAGGCCACGACGAGATCACGCACGTGACCTGGCGGAAGTCGGCGCGCACCGGATACACCAAGATCTTCCTCGCGGCCATCGGCTACTTCGCCGAGCACAAGCGCCGCAACCAGGCGGTGTACCAGCCCACCGATGAGGGAGCACTTCTACCTGTCGGAGGCGAGCTGGAGCGCTCGATGTCGCTCGCCGACCTCGGCAC
>NZ_JBFUGN010001703.1:0-623 GCF_056402895.1 Rhizobacter sp. P3_B12
GTACCAGCGCAGGTTGTCGTCGTTGGCCGAGAAGCTCGCGAAGTAATTGGTGCGGTCGAACCAGGTGCTGCCGTTGGCAGCGAGCCCGCGCTTGGTGAACTCGGCCCACACCGTGCGGTGCTTCGGCGTGCCCTTGAACAGCAGGTGCTCCAGCAGGTGGGCCATGCCGGTCTCGCCGTAGTTCTCCATCCGCGAGCCGACGTGGTAGGTCATGTTGACCGTGGTGGTCGGCTTGGAATCGTCGGGGATCAGCAGCAGCTGCAGGCCGTTGGGCAGGCGGTACTCGGTGATGCCTTCGACCCCCTGGACCTTGGCGATCCCGGCCGGCAGGGTCTGCGCGGAGGCGGTCTGCACCAGCAAGGCGCCGGCGACGATGAGAACGGCGGGCAGGAGACGTTTCAGCATGGGGCGGGGGATCCGAAGCGAAGGGCGCAGTGTAGAGCGCGCTCCTGCGCCGAGGTTCCGCCAAAAAAAAGGGGAGCCCGCGCTCCCCTTCTCGTTGATGTCCGCTCGTGACGGCGGGTGACTCAAGCCTTCTCGGCCGAGGCCTTCTTGTACGCGGCCAGCCCGCTGGTGATCTCGGCCTTGGCCGATTCCGGGCCTTCCCAGCCGGTGACCTTGAC
>NZ_JBFUGN010001704.1:0-619 GCF_056402895.1 Rhizobacter sp. P3_B12
CCAGCGGGTTGCGCAGCTCATGCGAGAGCAGCGCGAGGAACTCGCCCTGGCGCCGGTCGGAGAGCCGCATCGCCTGCGTGCGCTCGGCCAGGCGCTCCTCGAGCTCCCTGCGCTCGTGGATGTCGACGCAGCTGCCGACGTAGCCGAGGAAGCGGCCGTCGCCGCTGGTGTGCGCGACGCCGTTGTCGAGCACCCAGCGGTAGACGCCGTCGTGGCGGCGCAGCCGGTAGTCCATCACGAAGGGCTGGCGCGCATGGAAGCTGGTGGAGTAGATGCCCATGCAGCGCTCGAGATCTTCGGGGTGCACCACCTGCGTCCAGCCGTTGCCGCGTTCCTCGTCGAGCGTCGTGCCGGTGAACTGCAGCCACGGCTTGTTGACCCACTCGCACCAGCGGTCCGGGCCGGCCAGCCAGATCATCACCGGCGCCGCATCGGCGACGTGGCGGAAATCGCGCTCGCCATCGCGCCCGCGCTGCGGCGCCGGCTGCAGCAGGCAGACGAAGCGGGCGCCGTCGAGGCCGGGCAGGCCGTCCTGCGAGGGCAGCTTCAGCAACTGGACGTCGAATGGGCGCACGCCGTCGCCCGAACCGATGCTGACCTCGCCCGACCATTCCTCGCC
>NZ_JBFUGN010001705.1:0-619 GCF_056402895.1 Rhizobacter sp. P3_B12
CTCGACACATGGCCTGACGGGACCGGCAGATCTATTGCGAGAGCTTCTGCTCAGCCATCGTGACCAGCGCGCCACCTTCGTAGCCAAGCGCTGCCGCGATCTTGAGGATGACGTGCAACGTCGGCTGGCTCTGACCACGCTCAATGCGGCCGAAGTAGGAGCGCTCGACATTGGCTACGTGAGCTAGCGCCTCCTGGGAGATGCCCGCCGACAGCCGGGCTTCTCGCACCACGCCGCCAAACGCCTTCGCCACGTCCGCGTCAAAGCTGAGCGCTCCTCGCGGGCGCCCACGCTTCGGCTTCCTGAGACGTGTCGACATCTGCCGGAGGGTCCGGCAAATGTCCTATTGAGGCCACGTTATTAATAACTCATCGAATGCAAACGATGAGCCAATCTACGTTCGTCGTCGGGGCGGCACAGTGCCCTGCGGGCGCGTAGTTGGGTCCGTCCGCCGAGCGCCGCGGAGCCGGCTGTCGGACATGGGATGAGCCTGCAAGCGTCGGTCCAGCTCGACGGCAAACGTGACGAAGTCAACCTCCAGCGCGCGCAGCCAAGCACGCAGCTCGATCACATCGAGCCGGCGTTCGCCGCTTTCGACCTTGCTAACCGTGGCTTGGCC
>NZ_JBFUGN010001706.1:0-618 GCF_056402895.1 Rhizobacter sp. P3_B12
GTTTCGGGGATGGCCGGCATCTCGCCGCCGGCCTTGCGCACCGCCGATTCGCCGGCGTTCCAGGCCGCGAGCGCGACATCGATGCGGCCGAAGCGGCGTGTCAGGCTCGACAGCATGCGGGCGCCGGTGAGGATGTTGGTGCGCGGGTCGAGCAGCTTCTCGCGCAGCGCCGCGGGGCGCTCGTCGGCCGCGAAGCCGCCGTAGTGCTGCGCGGCGATCGGCGTCAGCTGCATCAGCCCGACCGCGCCACGCGGCGACACCGCCTTCGCGTTGAAGCCGGACTCGACCGCGATGATGGCCTTCAGCAGCTCGATGTCGACGCCGTGCGCGGCCGCCGCCTCGCGCAGCAGCGGCTGCAGCGATTTCACCTCGGGTGCGAACTCCAGCCACGTGAGCAGGCCGCCGGCACCGTCGGTCTTGCCGGGCACGCGCAGCTGCGCCGCATCRCCCAGCACCAGGTGGTAGCGCGAATCGACCTGCGTCGGTGCGAGGTGTGCGGTGCCGCTGCCGTCGACATAGCCCCACAGCTCGGCATGCACGAGCGCGGGCACGGCGAGTGCAGCAGCCGCCAGCGCGGCCTTCATCTCAGACATCCACCTCGACGTCGTCGCCGCGCAG
>NZ_JBFUGN010001707.1:0-615 GCF_056402895.1 Rhizobacter sp. P3_B12
GCATCACCTACACCGCGACGCTGACGCAGGCGGCGCAGACGCCGCTCACCGTCAACCTGTCGAACGGCGACGTGATCACCATCGCCGCCGGCGATACCACCGGCAGCGTCACGCACGCCGCCCCGGCGAACGACGTCTACCTGGGCGGCGGCACCATCAGCGCGACGATCGCGAACGCGATCGGCGGCAACTTCGAGAACCTCAGTGTCGACCCGACGGCGGCCAGCACCACGCTGACCGACAGCGTCGACGCGACGACGGTCGTGCTGGCGGCCACGCCATCGGTCGTCGAGGGCGGCAGCATCGTCTACACCGCGACGCTGGGCGCGGTGGCGCAGGCACCGGTCGTGGTGACGCTGTCGAACGGCGACACCATCACCATCGCTGCCGGCCAGTTCAGCGGCTCGGTCTCGCACGCAACCGCGCCGAACGACGTCTACGTCAACGGCGGCACCGTCTCGGCCACCATCGCCAGCGCCGTCGGCGGCAACTTCGAGCAGCTGGCGCCCAGCGCCGCCGCCGCCACGACGACGGTCACCGATTCGATCGACACGACGACCCTCAGCATCACCGGCAACGGCAGCGTCACCGAAGGCGCGAGCGCCGGCTACACCC
>NZ_JBFUGN010001708.1:0-613 GCF_056402895.1 Rhizobacter sp. P3_B12
CTGCACGCCGGCGGCAGCGGCATCCGCGGCGGTGGCATCGGGGGCCGTGGCGGTCGTGGGCGCCGGAGCCRGCTCGGGTGGTGCGAAGCCGAGCTTGCGCGCGAGCTGCAGCGCGATCGGCTGCACCGGTGCCGGCAGGTGGCCGATGGCCTTCTGCAGCACGCGCTGCAGCAGTGGTTTCACCAGCGCCTTGATGCGCGACAGCAGCGGGCCGAGCGTGAGCTTCGTGATGCCCTGGATCGCCGTGCCGGCGACCTTCTTCACGACACCGCCGACCTTCTTGAGGAGCTTGCCGAAAAACTGTTCGAACTGCGGTTCCTGCTGCATCTCGTGGCTGGCGGCCGGCGCGTAGCCGTCGACGAAGGCATCGACCTCGCCCTCGACCAGCCCGGCGCCCTGGCGCGGGCCGAACTGCTGCGCCATCGCATCGACCGCCGCCTCGCATTCGCGCACCAGCGGCGCAAAGTGCTGCATCACCGCCCGGTCGGCCTGGCCGCGCGGCATGCCGGCGGCGAGCTGCCGGTCGTGCAGCGCGCGGGCATGGCATTCGAGCTCGAACAGCGCCTCGTCGAACTCCTCGTCGTGCAGTTCGTCGATCAGGCCGGCGTAGGCC
>NZ_JBFUGN010001709.1:0-613 GCF_056402895.1 Rhizobacter sp. P3_B12
CCTCGGTGCAGACGCGCTCCAGCGCATCGAGCGCGAGGCGCTGCGGCACCTGCGCGGCGCGTGCCAGCGCCAGCAGGTGCGTGCGCGCGGGCGCGCGGCTTTCGCCCATCACCGAGGTCTGGTGGTGACCGCGCGGACCGTGGCTGAAAACGAGGTCGTAGGCCGGTGAAAGCTGCCACATCGAGCGCTCGTTCATGCGCAGCGCAAAGTTCTTCGCGTGATCGTCGCGGTTGTGGAACACCACATTGAAGACGCAGCGCAGGAAGGCCCGGCTCACCTCGACCTCGTCGCGCGTGAAGAAGCGGGTGGCGCGCAGCACGGTCTGGTAGTCGAGCGACGGCAGGCGGAAATCCGCATGCAGTGCACCGGCGAACGAATGCACCGGCACGCGCATCGCAGCCGCCCCCGAACCCCAGCGGTCGAAGCGCTCGACGCCGAAGGCCGCCATTGCGCGGCCGAGGCTGAAGTGCTGGGTGCGCGGCATCGCGATGCCGCAGGCGCGCGCGGCGATCGAGTAGGCGTACTCGACGGCGCAGGCCTCGTGGTGCTCGCCGCGGGCGGGGAACTTGACGAGCCAGGGGGTGCCGGGCGTGTTGCCACCGGGGTCCTCGTG
>NZ_JBFUGN010001710.1:0-611 GCF_056402895.1 Rhizobacter sp. P3_B12
AGTGCAGGCCTTCCCCGCCAACCTGCAATACACCAACGCCGCCTGCTCGGTATCCCCCAAGGAGCTGGGCAACTGGTTCGTCTCCGGCCGCGTCAGCAAGGGCGGCTCCGTCACCTTCGCCAACAGCCTCGCCTTCCCGGCGCAGAACACCACCTGCGACTTCTACAAGTGGGCGCACCAGATGTTCCTGTGGATCTCGTCGCCGGCGGCGGGTGGCATCGTGCTCGAGTCGCCGGTCTTCTTCGACATCAACTTCGACGCCCAGGGCGGCCACTACATCCCCAACACCGCCGGCGTCGCGCGCCACAGCTTCGCGGTGCGCGGCACCAAGACGCAAAGCATCCAGCCCGGCGGCCAGGCCGGCGGCGGCGACACGGTGCTGTCGATGAACGGCTCGCTGGTCTATTTCGGCGTGCACGCCAACGACGTCTACGCCTGGTTCAACACCGCGGTGTCGAACAAGGTGATCCCCACCACCGCGCCCTTCCCCAACACGCCCGCGGAGCTCGCCCCGGTGGTGAGCTATGCCGCAAGCCAGGGCAGCTCGCTGCCCGATGCCAACGCGCTCGGGCTGGAGCTGAAGACGGCCTGGGTCGATGCCGCCACCGTCC
>NZ_JBFUGN010001711.1:0-610 GCF_056402895.1 Rhizobacter sp. P3_B12
GGGCTACCTGGACGAGCCCGAGGTCGAGCGCGTCGACTGGGGACCCGATTTCCTGGCCGATGCGAACGACTCGGACGAGGTCAAGAAGCGCTTCGAGGAGCGCGGCTTCCAGTTCCCGCAGACGGTCGACATCTCGATCTGGTACCTCGGCTTCAACATGCTCGACCCGGTGGTCGGCAAGGGCGCGACGCCGGAGGAAGACGAGCGCCACCGCAAGCTGCGCCAGGCCGTCTCGATCGCGATCGACTGGGAAGAAGGCTATGGCCGCATCTTCATCCAGAAGGGCGGCGTCGCGGCGCACGGCCCGGTGCCGGCCGGCCTGTTCGGCTCGCGCCACGGCACGCCCGAGGGCTACAACCCGATCACGCACAAGATGGTCGACGGCCGCGTCGTGCGCCGCTCGATCGACGAGGCCAAGCAGTTGCTGGCCCAGGCCGGCTACCCCGACGGCCGCGATGCGAAGACCGGCCGCCCGCTGGTGCTGAACTACGACTTCCAGCGCGCGATCACACCGGAGTTCCGCGCCGAGCTCGACTGGATGGTCAAGCAGTTCGCGAAGATCGGCGTGCAGCTCGAGATCCGCGCGACCGACTTCAACCAGTACCAGGAC
>NZ_JBFUGN010001712.1:0-610 GCF_056402895.1 Rhizobacter sp. P3_B12
TGCCGGCGACGCGGCCGTGCGGGTCGACGATGTGGATAGTGCCGTTGTGCGCAAAGCCGCCAGCACCGTCCGGCACGGCCACCACGCCCACGGCCTGGCGTATGCGCGTCCCTTCCTCCACGGTCGCCGGCGCAGCGAGCGTCCACAGCCGTGCATCCGCGTGGTGGCGAAGACCGTACGCGGCCAGTGCCGAGGGCGTGTCGTTCGCCGGGTCGATGGACACCGACAGCAGGCGCACGCCCGAGCCATCGCGCAGGATCTGCTGCTGTGCCTGAAAGAACTCATCCCCGAGCGCCTGGCAAACAGAAGCGCAGCCTGCGTAGATGAAATCCACCAGCAGGACTTCGCCAGGGCCCGAGTCCGGCCACTGCCGCCAACGCCCGGACGCATCCACCAGCTCCATCGACGGGAAACGCATCGCGCCACGGGACGCTTGCCCGCGACGCAGCGCCTCGAAGGTCCAGTGCTCCAGGCCCGCGGTGAGACGCGCGGTGYCCAGCGCGAACGCGCCCATCACCAACGCGCAGGCGAGCAGCGTTGCGCCCAGGTGGCCCGCCTGCCGTTGCTCCAGTTGCGCCATCGCTTCAGTCGTGGGGCGGCAGGTCATGGC
>NZ_JBFUGN010001713.1:0-610 GCF_056402895.1 Rhizobacter sp. P3_B12
GTGCCGTCGGGCGCCAACTGCCAGCCCTGCAGGCCGGCGGCGAGCTGCTGCAGGTCGCGATCCTTCAGGTCGGCCACCGGGCGATCCGACAAACCAGGGCGGGCCTGCAGCCACGCCGCGGCCAGCCGGGCCGGCAGCAGCGTCGCCAGTTCGTTGCCCAGCTGCTTGCGCGAACTGGCCTTGGCGTGCAGGAATTCCGCGGCCAGGTCGCGATCGGGCGCCAGGTCGAGCTGCAGCGGCGTGCCGGGCTTCCAGAAGCTCGAGATCTGCAGCACGCCCGGGCCGCTGAGCCCGCGGTGCGTGAACAGCAGGTCCTCGACGAAGCGGGCCCGCGCCCGGCCGGCGCCGGTGCTGATCGCCACCGGCAGCGAGAGCCCGGCCAGTTCGACGAACGGTGCCCATTCGGCCGCCGCGAAGGTCAGCGGCACCAGCGCCGGCCGGGTGTCGACCAGCTTGTGGCCGAACTGCTTCGCGACGCGGTAGCCGAAGTCGGTGGCGCCGATCTTGGGGATCGACAGCCCGCCGGTCGCGATGACGAGCCGGCGGCAGCGCACCGGGCCGCGCGCCGTGTCGAGCTCGAAGCGCTCCGGCTCGCCGCGCACCGCCGTCA
>NZ_JBFUGN010001714.1:0-608 GCF_056402895.1 Rhizobacter sp. P3_B12
CCGAAGCGCGCAAGGCCTTCGACAAGCTCAGTCCGACCCTTCGACAGGCTCAGGTCCTTCGACGGGCTCAGGGCGAACGGATGTGGATCAGACCCGCTCGATCACCACCGCAATGCCCTGGCCGACCCCGATGCACATCGTGCACAGCGCATAGCGCCCGCCGCTGCGGTGCAGCTGGTTCACCGCGGTCGTCACCAGCCGCGCACCGCTCGCGCCGAGCGGGTGACCGAGCGCGATCGCGCCGCCGTTCGGGTTGACGCGCGCATCGTCGTCCTGCAGCCCGAGGTCGCGCAGCACCGCGAGGCCCTGCGCTGCGAACGCCTCGTTCAGCTCGATCACGTCGATCTGGTCGAGCCGCAGCCCGGTCAGCGCCAGCACGCGCCGCGTCGCCGGTGCCGGGCCCATGCCCATGATGCGCGGCGGCACGCCGGCCGTCGCCATGCCGAGCACGCGAGCCCGCGGCGTCAGGCCGTGGCGCGCCGCGGCGGCTTCGCTCGCCAGCAGCAGCGCACAGGCACCGTCGTTGACGCCCGAGGCATTGCCGGCCGTCACCGTGCCGTCGGGCCGCACCACGCCCTTCAGCTTCGCGAGTGCTTCCAACGAGGTCT
>NZ_JBFUGN010001715.1:0-606 GCF_056402895.1 Rhizobacter sp. P3_B12
GCGCAGCGTGCCGGCCTGGCTGAGGAACAACATCTCGTCGTGGGCGACGGGCTGGTTCAACGGGGCGCCGAGTTCCTTCCAGTTGGGGAACAGTTCTGTGAGGGCGCGCGGGTCCATGATGGCGCCGCTCAGGATGTGGGCACCAGGCTCGGAGCCTTTCTCCAGCACGACGACCGAGATCTCCTTGCCTTGCGAAGCCGCCAGCTGCTTGAGCTTGATCGCCGTCGCCAGGCCGCCGGGGCCACCCCCGACGATCACGACGTCGTACTCCATGGATTCGCGCGGGCCGTGTTGCTCGAGGATGGCTTCGGGGGTCATGTCGGTCCTTGTGTCCTGGGCGCTGCGCGGCAGGCGGCGCTTGTCTCGGTGCGCGGCATTGTATCGGGGGCTGGTGCGGAAAAGAACGATCGTTCTTTTTTTGGATTGCCGGGTTTCGCCCCGGCGGGCGAGTCACTTTCTTTGTCTTGCCAAAGAAAGTAACCAAAGAAGGCGCTTCGAAAACCATACGGTTCGTTCAGTCTCGCTGCGGACAACGCTGACACTTCGGCTAGCCATCCACGTTCATTGGGATTGTTGGCCGTTCTCTTCCACACGACTCGTTCGCTT
>NZ_JBFUGN010001716.1:0-606 GCF_056402895.1 Rhizobacter sp. P3_B12
GGCCACGTTCGATCATGTGTTCGTCTGCTTCGTGCTGGAGCACCTCGGTCAGCCGGTGCAGGTGCTGGGAACGCTGGCGCGGCTGCTGAAGCCGGGCGGCCGCATCACGGTGATCGAGGGGGATCACGGCACGGTGTGCTTTCATCCCGAGGGCGCGGCGGCGCGGGCGGCGATTGCCTGCCAGGTCGAGTTGCAGCGGCGTGCGGGCGGCAATGCGCTGATCGGGCGGACGCTGCATCCGCTGCTGGTCGAGGCGGGGTTCGACGATGTCAGGGTGAGCCCACGGCAGGTGTATGCGGATGCCAGCCGGCCGGGTTGGGTCGACGGGTTCACGCGCAAGACCTTCAACGCGATGATCGAAGGGGTGAGGGCGCCGGCGTTGGCGGCGGGGCTGGCGACGGCGGAGGGGTTCGATGCGGGGTTGCGGGAGCTGCAGCGGACGGCCGAAGGCGACGGCGTGTTCTGCTACACCTTCTTCAAGGGCGTGGCCAGCATGCCGGGCGTCCGCCGGTGAGGTCGATGCGGCTCATCGGGTCAGGCCTTTCAGCGCCCGCGCCCCGTCCGGCTCCGCCTCGCAGTCGGCGATGTACTGCCGGATGATCTCGG
>NZ_JBFUGN010001717.1:0-604 GCF_056402895.1 Rhizobacter sp. P3_B12
CCCCAGGCGTCGGCCATGAAGCCGGCGCGCGCGTTGCCGATGAGCGGGCCGGTCAGGTAGCTGATCATCTCGATGCCGGCCAGCCGCCCGCGCAGCGGGTTGGGAATGGTCTGGTTCCAGATCGTGCCGCGGAACACGCCGCTGACCATGTCGGCCGCACCCGCCACTGCCAGGCACAGGAGACCCAGCGTCAGGCTGGGCGAGAAGCCCAGCGCCACGATGCCCAGCGCCCACACGGCCGCCGCGATGACCACCGCGCGGCCATGGCGCACGACCTTGCCGGTCCAGCCGCTGAAGAGGCCGATGACCAGCGCGCCGACCGACATCGCCGACAGCAGCCAGCCCACGGTCTCGGTGCGCCCATCGGCAGCCGCCATGGCAGGGAACAGAGCCACCGGGAACGCGAAGGCCATCGCGACGATGTCCACGATGTAGGTTCCCATCAGCGCAGGCCGCGCCCACGCGAAGCGCAGGCCTTCGGCCAGGTCGGCGAGCAGATGGGGACGTTCGCCCGGAGCCTCCACCGTGCCGATGGCCGCCCGCGGGATGCGGGAGATGAAGAACAGCGCCGCGAGAAAGGTGACGAAGTCGAAGACATAGGCGC
>NZ_JBFUGN010001718.1:0-604 GCF_056402895.1 Rhizobacter sp. P3_B12
CGTCGTCACCACCCTGCCGACCACGTCGCCGCCCTGCACCGCCACCTGGCGGGCCGAGCTCGCGAGCTGCGTGGCCTGGCGTGCGGTGTCGGCATTCGCCCGCACCGTCGCGGTGATCTGCTCCATCGACGCTGCCGTGCGCTGCAGGTTCGACGCCTGCTCCTCGGTGCGCTGCGACAGGTCGGCGTTGCCGCCGGCGATCTGGCTCGAGCCGGTCGCGATGCTGTCCGAGCCGGCCCGCACTGCGCCGACCACCCGCACCAGGCTGTCGTTCATCACCTGCAGCGCGCCCAGCAACTGCCCGGTCTCATCACCGCTGTGCACCTCGATGCGCGAGGTCAGGTCGCCGGCCGCCACCGTCTCGGCCACCAGCACCGCGCGGCGCAGCGCGCCGGTGATCGAGCGGCTGATCACCAGGCTGATGGCGACGCCGCACAGCGCGGCCACGCCGGCCAGCACCAGCGTCGTGACGATCCCCGCACGGCCCGAATCCTGGGCCTGGCGCGCAGCGTCCTGCATCTGCGATTCCTGGAAGCGCACCATGTCGAGCGAGGCGGCCAGGTAGGCGTCCTGCAGTGGCCGCACTTCCTTCAGCAGGTAGTTG
>NZ_JBFUGN010001719.1:0-603 GCF_056402895.1 Rhizobacter sp. P3_B12
GCGTCACCGGCCGCATGGGCATGAACCAGCACCTGATCCGCTCGATCGTCGCGATCCGCCACCAGGGCGGCGTGGCGCTCGACAACGGCGACCGGCTGATGCCCGACCCGGTGCTGATCGGCCGCGATGCCGGCAAGATCGAGGCGCTCGCGAAAGCCCATGGCATCGCGCGCTGGGGCACCAACCTCGATGCCGCGATGGCCGACCGCGCCGACACCGTGTTCTTCGACGCCGGCACCACGCAGATGCGACCGACGCTGCTGGCGCAGGCGATCCGCGCCGGCAAGCACGTCTACTGCGAGAAGCCGATCGCGACCAACCTGTCCGAGGCGCTGGAGGTGTGCCGCCTCGCGCAGCAGGCGGGCGTGAAGCACGGCGCGGTGCAGGACAAGCTGTTCCTGCCCGGCCTGCGCAAGCTCGACATGCTCAAGCGCGCCGGCTTCTTCGGCCGCATCCTGTCGGTGCGCATCGAGTTCGGCTACTGGGTGTTCGAGGGCGACCTGCAGCCGATCCAGCGGCCGTCGTGGAACTACCGGCAGGAAGACGGCGGCGGCATCATCCTCGACATGGTGTGCCACTGGCGCTACGTGCTGGACAACCTGT
>NZ_JBFUGN010001720.1:0-603 GCF_056402895.1 Rhizobacter sp. P3_B12
CGGCGAACTCCTCCTTGCCCGGCACGCGCCGCGCGAGGTTGAACTGCCCGCCGATCTCGCCCGCCGAATCGAACAGCTCGACCGCATGGCCGCGCTCGGCCAGCGTGCAGGCCGCCGCCAGCCCGGCCGGCCCGGCGCCGATCACCGCCACCTTGTCGCCCACCGGCTTGCGCTGCAGCAGCACGTCGATGTAGCTGAGCACGTGCGGCAGCTCCTGGCCGGGGATCTTCGGATCGCGCGGCGTCACGCCGGTGGCGAGCAGCACGCGCTCGAAATGTAGCTGAGCACGTGCGGCAGCTCCTGGCCGGGGATCTTCGGATCGCGCGGCGTCACGCCGGTGGCGAGCAGCACGCGCTCGAAATCGCCGGCCACCAGCAGCCCGGCCGTCGCCCGCGTGTTCAGGCGCAGCGTGACGCCGGCCGCCTGCAGCCGGTGGTTGAAGTAGCGCAGCGTCTCGGCGAACTCCTCCTTGCCCGGCACGCGCCGCGCGAGGTTGAACTGCCCGCCGATCTCGCCCGCCGAATCGAACAGCTCGACCGCATGGCCGCGCTCGGCCAGCGTGCAGGCCGCCGCCAGCCCGGCCGGCCCGGCGCCGACCACCGC
>NZ_JBFUGN010001721.1:0-603 GCF_056402895.1 Rhizobacter sp. P3_B12
CCGAGTACACCGGGTCGAGCGCGAGCAGCGGCTCCTGGAAGATCATCGACGCGACCTTGCCGCGGAACGCCGCCAGCTCGCCGGCCGACATCGCCAGCACGTCGCGGCCCGCCACCTTCACGCTGCCACTGATGCGGGTGCGCCGCTCGGGATGCAGGCGCAGCAGCGTGCGCAGCGTGACGCTCTTGCCCGAACCCGATTCGCCGATCAGCGCCAGCACCTGCCCGCGCTGCACCTGCAGGCTGACGCCGCTGACGGCCTGCACCGGCGTGCGTCCGCCGGAGAAGACGACGCCCAGGTCATGCAGTTCCACCATCGGCTCTTCCATCGCTTGGTCCTAGGTCGCTGCCGGGTGGCCGCTGTCCGGTTCGTGCATCAGGCAGGCCACGGTGTGTGCGCCGCGCCGTTCTGCCAGCACGGGCGCGCGCTGGCTGCACACCGGTGCGGCGTCGGGGCAGCGCGGATGGAAGCGGCAGCCCGCGGGCGGGTCGATCGGGTTCGGCGGATCGCCCGCCAGCAGCGCCCGTTCGGTGCGGTGGTCCGGGTCCATCGACGGCATCGACGACAGCAGCGCCCGCGTGTAGGGGTGCAGCGGCCCGGCGT
>NZ_JBFUGN010001722.1:0-602 GCF_056402895.1 Rhizobacter sp. P3_B12
GAGTTGCACGGCGTGATCGTCGAATGGCCGTTGGCCACGCCGATCATCGGCTTCTTGAAGTCGCCTTCCTGGTAGCCGAGCGCGTAGTACATCGAACGGTTCGGCGCGCGTGCGACGCCTTCGGTGATGTTCTTCGAACGGCGGTTGACGGGGCTGCTCATCGGGGTGTCTCCTGGCGGATGCTCGGGGGGAGCGTGAGTATCGATCGCGTGCAGAATGTCGTCCAATATATCCAGCGTGGTGGATTGATATGTCTTGTGTATGAGTGACGAGCTTCGCGTCGAGCTGCGCGCCTGGCGGCAGTTCCTGGTGCTGGCCGAGACGCTGCACTTCGGCCGCGCAGCGCAGCAGCTCAACATGACGCAGCCGCCGCTGACGCTCGCGATCCGGCAGATCGAGGCCCGGCTCGGCACCGCGCTGTTCGACCGCACGCGGCGGCGCGTCGCGTTGACGCCCGCCGGCGAGGCGCTGGTGTCGCCGGTGCGCCAGCTGCTGCAGCAGGCCGCCGCGCTGGGGGCGGTGGCCAGTGGCGCGGGCAGCGGGGCGGTCGGGCGGCTGCGGCTCGGCTTCGTCTCGACGGTGGGCTTCGGGCCGCTGCCGGG
>NZ_JBFUGN010001723.1:0-600 GCF_056402895.1 Rhizobacter sp. P3_B12
GTGCGGTGCGGGACGCGACGAGAACCAGCGATAGACCATCCCCTTTTTTGGCGATATGTTCGATAGCGAACATACCGCGACTCCGTCAGCGCCTATAGTCGCCACCATCGGCGGTATGGCGCGGTACGCGTTCCACGCCGGCTCCGACCTTGTGCGGAGCTTCGTGACATGGCCCTTTCCCGCGACCCGAAGCAGAATCATCTGCTGGCGGCCCTGCCTGACGCAGAGTGGCAGCGCTGGCTACCCCAGCTCGAATGGGTCGAGTTGTCGCTCGGCCAGGTGCTCTACGAACCCGGGCGTGCGCTCAGCCACGTTTACTTCCCCACCTCGGCCATCGTCTCGCTGCTGTACGTGATGGAGAACGGCTCGTCGGCCGAGATCGCCGTGGTGGGCAATGAGGGAATCGTCGGCATCTCGCTGTTCATGGGGGGCGAATCGACGCCCAGCCGCGCAGTGGTGCAGAGCGCCGGCGGAGGCTTCCGGTTGAAGGCATCGACGATCAAGGATGAGTTCAATCGCGCGCCGGTGTTGCACCTGCTGCTGCGCTATACGCAGGCGCTGATCACCCAGATGGCGCAGACGGCGGTGTGCAACCGCCAC
>NZ_JBFUGN010001724.1:0-599 GCF_056402895.1 Rhizobacter sp. P3_B12
GGCCGGCTTGGGGCGGCCCGGCGCTCGGCCCGCTGGCGCGCCTCACATGAGCATCACGATGCCGTCGCGGCCGGCCGATTTCGCGCCGTAGAGCRCCATGTCGGCGCGCTTCAGCAGCCGGTCGAACGCGATGTCGGGCGGCGTGATCTCGGCCAGGCACAGCGTCGCGATGCCCATGCTGACCGTGACGAACCCCGGCGGCGAATCGGCGTGCGGGATCGCCATGTGGTGGATGGTCTGGCGGATGCGCTCGCAGCGGCGTTCGGCATCGGCCGCGTTGACGTCGGGCAGCAGGACCGCGAACTCCTCGCCGCCGATGCGGGCCGCGCATTCGCCGCCGCGCTCGAACGCGGCACCGATCGCCCGTGCGACGCGGGCCAGGCAGTCGTCGCCGGCGGCGTGGCCGTAGCGGTCGTTGAAGCGCTTGAAGTGGTCGATGTCGACCATCACCAGCGTCAGCGGGCGCTGCGAGCGCCAGGCGCGGCGCACCTCTTCCAGCTTGCGTTCGTCGAAGGCGCGGCGGTTCGCGAGGCCGGTGAGCGCGTCGCTGCGCGACTGGTGCAGCAGCTCGCGGCGGGCCTGCTCCAGCTGCGCCAGGT
>NZ_JBFUGN010001725.1:0-599 GCF_056402895.1 Rhizobacter sp. P3_B12
GCCGTGCACCGTCTCGCCGGGCGCCGGCAGGCGTTCGCAGCGCAGCACGAGATCGGCATTCACGCTGCCGAGCACGACGATCCTTTGCCGTTGCGTCATGAAGGCACCGGCCCGGTCGAGTGGCGCACCGTCAGCGACGGCTGCAGGATCTCGCGCTGCAACGCGCGCCCGCGGTCGGCGATGCGCTGCATCAGCAGCTGCGCCGCCAGTTCGCCGGTGCGGTGCTTGGGCTGCGCAACGGTCGTCAGCGGCGGGTTGCTGTAGGCCGACAGCGCGATGTCGTCGAAGCCGATCACCGACAGGTCCTGCGGAATGCGCAGGCCGTGCGAGGCCGCCGCGCAGACCGCGCCGATCGCCATCAGGTCGTTCGAGACGAACACCGCGGTCGGCTGCAAGCCGGCCTGCAGCAGCGAGACCATCGCGGCATGGCCGCCGGCGCTCGTGAAATCGGCGCTGCGCAGCAGCCGGTCGTCGACCGCCAGGCCGGCCTCGCGCAGCGCGCGGTGGTAGCCCAGCACGCGCTGGCGCGCCGACGAGAGCGTCTGCGGCCCGGCGATGCAGGCGATGCGCCGGTGCCCGAGCGACAGCAGGTGCTCGGT
>NZ_JBFUGN010001726.1:0-596 GCF_056402895.1 Rhizobacter sp. P3_B12
GCTTCGGCCCGGGCTTGCGCCTCGGCCAGCACGCGCTCGCGCTCGGCGTCGATCGCCGCGGCCACGTCGGCCGACGACACCAGCTGCGCGTGGTCCTGCGCGCGCAGCACGCCGTCGTCTAGGCCGACAGTGCACGGTCCATGTGTGAGCCAAACAGCCATGCGTGCTCCGGAAAGTAGTGGGGAAGTCGAGCCATCATTGAATCGCCTGGCGGCGAGGCCGATGGGGCGGCGGAAGAAGACGTGGATGGAAACGCGAAGGCCGGGTCGGCCTGCGTGCTGCCCGGCGCGAGTGCGAGCCGCACCCAGGCCAGCGTGTGCTTGCAGTGCCATTCGCGGCGCTCGCTCAGTCGGGCGTAGCCGGCGGCGGCCAGGCGTTCGGGGTCGAGCTCGGCCGCCGACAGTGCAGCGGCGGTGGCGTTGTCGGTGACGCGCGGCGCGGCCAGCAGCTCCGTGTAGGCCGCCTCGCCGATGCGCTCGATGACGGCCTGGCGCGCGCCGCGGCCGATGCAGCGGCGCACCCGCTCGCGCTCGGCATGCAGCGCGACGGCGCCCAGCACGCGCAGCACCTGCTCGCGCGGCAGCAGCGCGATGCGG
>NZ_JBFUGN010001727.1:0-595 GCF_056402895.1 Rhizobacter sp. P3_B12
GTAGCCGGGTTCCTTGTCCCGAAGGACGATGCCGGAGCAACTCGGGACAAATGTCCCCTGCGCGTCGATCAGTCGCAGGTCGAAGACCCGGAGGCCCGCCACCCTCGTCGACCGCCTCGCATGACCCCCTTACCCAGTGAAATCACACCGCAGCGCCAGCTCCTGCTGGGTGATGCGCGACGCGAGGCGCTGGGCGCGCCCCCCTTACCCAGTGAAATCACACCGCAGCGCCGGCTCCTGCTGGGTGATGCGCGACGCGAGGCGCTGGGCGCGCAACCGGCTGCCGAGCTCGCGGACGAGTTCGTCTGGCGTGGCAAGCTTGATGTCGACCATGAGACAAATTTAGCAGCCATTTAAAAGTCTATTATTAGCTATATTTCTATTTAACAGCCATTTAGATGGCCTACTTCATTCTTCATGAAGTGACAGCCACACTGTAGCCGGGTTCCTTGTCCCGAAGGACGATGCCGGAGCAACTCGGGACAAATGTCCCCTGCGCGTCGATCAGTCGCAGGTCGAAGACCCGGAGGCCCGCCACCCTCGTCGACCGCCTCGCATGACCCCCTTACCCAGTGAAATCACACCGCAGCGCCAG
>NZ_JBFUGN010001728.1:0-593 GCF_056402895.1 Rhizobacter sp. P3_B12
CACCGGGCTCGATGCGGCGTCGGTGCGGCGCGTCGTCGATGCGGTGCCGGCCGAGCTTCAGCCGCTCGCCGACACGGTCGGGTGGATCGAACGGCTGAGTGCCGCGGGCCACACGCTGCACTTCCYGTCGAACATGCCACGGCCGATGGCGGACCACCTGGTTCGCAGCCACCCGTTCCTCGGGCGCTTCACGAGCGGTGTGTTCTCGTCACAGGTGCGTTTGCTGAAGCCGGAGCCCGAGATCTTTGCGCACTCGGCGCGGCAGTTCGACATGTCGCCGGATCGGCTGATCCTGCTGGACGACACGCAGGTGAATGTCGATGCGGCGATCGCCGCCGGCTGGCAGGCGCTGCACTTCCGCGATGCGCCGTCGTGCGAGGCCGCGCTGCGCGAGCGCGGCCTGTTTCCGCGTCAGCCTTGATGCGCCGGCGCGGCCGGCACCGGTGCCGGCTGCGTGACGGCCGGCGCGCGCATCACGCGCGTCTTGCCGTTCGTCGACACCAGGATCACCGGCTCGCCCGGCGTCAGCGTCTCGTTGCCCTTGGCCTGCACGATCGAACGGCGTTCGCCGTTGCGCAGCTGCACCAGGATCT
>NZ_JBFUGN010001729.1:0-593 GCF_056402895.1 Rhizobacter sp. P3_B12
AACGTGGCGCCTTGCCCCGCACCCTCGCTGTGCGCGCTCAGCGTCCCGCCCATCTCGCGGGCCGCCAAGGCACAGCTGTGCAGGCCGAAGCCGTGGCCGTTGCTGCGCGTGGTGAAGCCGTGGACGAAGACGCGCACCAGGTTCTCGGGTGCAATGCCTTCGCCGTTGTCGGCCACCGTGATGCGCAGCACTCGCCCACCAGCAGCTTCCAGCAGCGCGGCGCCCAACGTGATGCACGCGCTGTGGTTCGGTGGCGCACCGCGCATCGCGTGCTTGGCATTGCTGATCAGGTTCACCAGGATCTGCAGCAGGCGGTGCCGGTCCAGGCCCAGGGCGGGCAGGTCGGGAACCTGTTTCACGACCTCGACCTTGTGGCGGGTCAGGGCACTGACGTTCATGCGCAATGCATCGTCCAGCAGTTCGTCGACCTTCAGAGACTCGACGACGCGCGATGCGCCCGCATACGACTGCTGGGTCGCCACGACCTCCTTGATGTGGTCGACGCTCCTGGCGAGCAGGCCGAGCTCTTCGGCGATGGCCGTCTGCTCGGCCTCCAGAGCCTGCGCCAGGTCGCGCAGATAGCCGGGCAGCAG
>NZ_JBFUGN010001730.1:0-592 GCF_056402895.1 Rhizobacter sp. P3_B12
GCCCTCGGCGATGYGCTGGGCCACCTGCCCGGAAGTCGGCGCAGAGCCTGGCGCGGCACGTTCCGCGGGCGATCCTGTGTCAATCATGGACGAACCTCGCCTTGAGGATCGCCAGACCCTGCATCACGAGCGCCAGTTCCGCCGGCGTCGCGTCGGACAGCGTGTTCGCGAGGTCGGCCCGGGCGCCACGGCGGATGTCGTCGAGCAGCGCCTTGCCTGCGGCGCTCAGCCGCAGCTCGGTGCGGCGGCGGTCGGCCGCGGCGGTGCTCGGCGAGACGTAGCCGCCGCGCACCAGCCGGTCGACCATCGCCGACGCGGTGGCGAGCGTCACGCCGAGGAAGCCGGCGACATCGCTGATCGAGCAGCCGGCATGGCGGCCGATGAAGCCCAGGCAGCGGAACTGCGGCACCGAGAGCCCGTCGTCCAGGCTGCCGCGCATGCCCATGCGGATGGCGTTCATCACGTCGGGCACGACGCTCAGCACCTCGGCCGCGACGCGGCTGGCGTCGGGCGCCGGGGGAGGCGAATCTGGCTTGGCTGGAGATCTGGAAAGAGAGGCCACGGCGGGACGCTGCCTTCGCAGGACTTGTGG
>NZ_JBFUGN010001731.1:0-591 GCF_056402895.1 Rhizobacter sp. P3_B12
GCGCCGAGAAGGTCGGCAGCGGCTCGCGCCACGTGGCCGATGCCGGCCGCGTGATGCAGGACATCCACCAGCAGGTGTCGAGCGTCAACGACCTGGTGGGCGAGATCCGCCGCTCGGCCGCGCAGCAGCACAGCGGCATCGAGCAGGTGACGCAGGCGGTGTCGCTGCTCGACCATTCGACGCAGGAGAACGCGGCGCTGGTCGAAGAGGCCTCGGCCTCGGCCGAGAGCCTGAAGCTGCAGGCGCAGAAGCTCCTCGAGTCGGTCGCGGCCTTCAAGACCGAGGCCGACGGGGCCGCATCGGTAAAACCCGCGGTTCATGCCCATCCGGCGGCATTCGGCGTCGGACTTGTATCCGCCTGAAACGGCGCTCTCAGACTCTCCGAATAGCTCGCATCGGCAAGACGTGAGCTGATGTAACGAAGAGCAAGAAGTTTGCGAGCACTTCGTTTGGAACCGATTCCAAGCGGTCGGGAACAGCCGATGAACGGTTGCTGTCCGACGTCGCCTGCCGAATGGCAATCGCGTCCCTTGTCGCTCGATAGCGAGTCTTGGCAATCATCTGAATGAGAGTGTGCGCTCTCTTTCGAGT
>NZ_JBFUGN010001732.1:0-589 GCF_056402895.1 Rhizobacter sp. P3_B12
GCGCGAACTGGCCGGCGACAGCGTGCAGGCGATGGCCCTGTTCGAGCAGTCGGTCGCGGTCGCCGAGCAGATGCACGAAGACGAGCAGCGCGCCGACGGCCTGTACCACCGCGGCTACCTGCGCGGCGTGCGCGGCGAGTTCGCCAACGGCCTGTTCGACCTGCGCCTGGCCAACCAGCTGTACGAGCGGCTGGGCATGCCGCAACAGGCGCTGACCTCGCTGAACGCGATCGCGATCCTCTACAACCGCATGGGCGACTACAGCCAGGCGCGCTACTACTTCGAGGCGGCGCTGCGCGCGCAGCAGGCCGCCGGGCTGCGCCGCGAGCAGGCCGTCACGCAGCACAACCTTGGCCGGGCGCTCGAGAACCTGAAGGACTGGGACGCCGCGCAGCACGCCTTCGAGACGGTTCTGGCGCTGAGCCGCGAGCTTGCCTACCCGCGCGGCGAGGCCTACGCGCTGCGCGGGCTGGCCAGCGTGCGCAACGCACGGGGCGATGCGGTGGGCGCGCTCGCCTTGCTCGCCCAGGCGAGCGAGCTGCAGCACCGCACGCCCGACGAGCGCCTGCGTGCCCAGGTGCTGCTGCAA
>NZ_JBFUGN010001733.1:0-587 GCF_056402895.1 Rhizobacter sp. P3_B12
GCCTGGATGGCTGCCACCAGTTCGGTGGCTTCGCTATCGACACGGCGCAGTTCGTTGTCGGAGACGGCGCCGTCGGCCGTCACCTCGCTGACCTCGCTGATCAGCTCGGCGAACTCGCGGGCCACGCGCGTCACGCTCCGGAACGTGTCGTCGTCATCGTTGTCCGAGCACGCCGGCAGCGGCACCACCATGCAGTGGCACGCCATCGCGAAGGCATTCAGGATGCTGTGGTTCTTCGTCAGCAGCGTGAGCTTGAGCGCTTCGGCCAGGCCGAGCTTGGCGGTTGCGTAGTTGGGGTCGACCTCGTGGTTCAGCGTCGACGTGCTCTTGCCGAGCAATGGGGCGAGTGCAGAAGTGCCGCCCGGGTGATCGTGCACGAGGTTGAAGGCTGCGGTTTGGACATTCATGGCATGGGCCGTTTGAAGGGGCTATGGATGGACCGCGCACTGGTAGCCATACTGCGCACCAATGAGCGCACGAGAGAGAAACTGATGAGCGAGAAGAAGACGGACGGGCTGAGCGTGGAAATGGTGTTTGCGCAGGTGAGCGTCGAGTTCACCGAGATCGCGTCGCCGATGGGGCCGATG
>NZ_JBFUGN010001734.1:0-586 GCF_056402895.1 Rhizobacter sp. P3_B12
CAGCTTGTCGATGCGCGCCAGGTAGGCGGTGCGCGTCGGCGTGCTGCGCTCGCGGATGCGGTGGGTGACTTCCTGCAGGGCTTGTTTCATGGGCGGCACCTCGCGGCCGGGGTCGTAACCAGGCTTTCGAGTATCGCGTAACCAAGTTACAGCGTCAATTCAAGATGAACTCGCGATCGGCTCAGCCGCCGCCCGGCGCCGCGTGTTGCCGGGCGCGTTCCAGCAAGGCGTTGCACCCCTCGCCCGACGGCTGCCGCTCGCCCACGTCGACCAGCGGGATCAGCGCCGCCAGCGGATTCAACAGCCCGAGCAGCACGCTGGTGCCCACCTTGCGCGCGAGCGGCGCCTTCTCGAGCGAGATCTTCGGGTCGCTGAAGCTGCCCTGCACGCGCAGCGGCGTGCGCAGCGCGAGCGGGCTGAAGTCCTTCGGCGTGACGACGGCGCGCAGGTCCATGTTCTCTTCGGCGAGCGACAAGGTGCCGTCGGCCCAGATCGTCGAGTCCCGGGTGTCGACCACCATCGCGCGCGGCCGCAGCACGCCCTGCTTCGCCTGCAGGTCGACGAGCGCGCAGTCGATCGTCAGCAG
>NZ_JBFUGN010001735.1:0-586 GCF_056402895.1 Rhizobacter sp. P3_B12
ACGCTGCCGACGCGCTACGAGCGCGTGCCGCTGCGCTTCTCGTGGCCCGCGCTGCCCGGTGCGGCCGGCTACCGCGCCCAGGTGTTCGCCGACGAAGCGCTGAACCAGCGCCTGCTCGACGGCGAGTTCACCGAACCCGCCGCGCAATGGGCCGACCTGCCCGACGGGCGCTTCCTGCTGCTGGTGCGTGCCCGCGACCCGCAGGGCCTGGAGGGCCGCGATTCGCGGCTCGCGTTCACGCTGAAGGCACGCCCGGAGCCGCCGTTCACGACCCAGCCGCGCGACGAGGGGCAGGCCTACGGCGAGCGGGTCGAGTTCAGCTGGACGAAAGCCGCCGCCGCGCAGCGCTACCACCTGCAGGTGGCCGACGATGCGCGCTTCGAGACCGTCCGCATCGACCGCAACGACGTGGGCGGCGAACGCCTCGGCCTCGCGCTGCCGCCCGGCCGCTACCACTGGCGCATCGCGAGCATCGCGGCCGGCGACGACCACGGCCCGTTCAGCGATGCCAGCAGCTTCGAGCTGCGCGAGACGCCGCCGCCGGTGGCGCTCGCGCCGCCGCGCGACGAGGGCGAGCGCCTGGTGT
>NZ_JBFUGN010001736.1:0-582 GCF_056402895.1 Rhizobacter sp. P3_B12
GTCCGAGAACTTCGAGCACCGCCTCGGCCTGCCGCCGCAGCACGACCTGGGCCGCCGCTTCCCCGAGCTGTACCAGCCCCACGGTGGCGAGTACCAGCCCCACGGTGGCGAGCATGCGGCCTCGTGGCCGCGCTACGAAGCGGCACTGGCCCGCCGCGAGCCCTTCACCGAACTGATCGCCGACCGCTCCTCCCCGGCTGGCGCGCTGACGCTGTCGATCAGCGGCGTGCCGGT
Organism: Rhizobacter sp. P3_B12; assembly: GCF_056402895.1. Classification (NCBI taxonomy): domain Bacteria; kingdom Pseudomonadati; phylum Pseudomonadota; class Betaproteobacteria; order Burkholderiales; family Sphaerotilaceae; genus Rhizobacter; species Rhizobacter sp. P3_B12. The sequence continues at coordinate 235 of NZ_JBFUGN010001736.1, forward strand.
GTTCAGCAGCAGCGGCCGCTTCCGCGGCTACCGCGGCTCGGCCACCATCATCAACGCGCGGCTGCAGGAGGCCCGGGTGCGCGCCGCCAGCCTGTCCGGCAACAACTGGCTGTGGGAAACCGACGACCTCGGGCAGATCAGCTGGCTGTCCGAGAACTTCGAGCACCGCCTCGGCCTGCCGCCGCAGCACGACCTGGGCCGCCGCTTCCCCGAGCTGTACCAGCCCCACGGTGGCGAGCATGCGGCCTCGTGGCCGCGCTACGAAGCGGCACTGGCCCGCCGCGAGCCCTTCACCGAACTGATCGCCGACCGCTCCTCCCCGGCTGGCGCGCTGACGCTGTCGATCAG
>NZ_JBFUGN010001737.1:0-581 GCF_056402895.1 Rhizobacter sp. P3_B12
GCTGGCCGCCGCCCAGGGGCTGGACGAGCCCGCCAGGCTGCAGACGATCAACGAATTCTTCAACCGCCGCGTGCTGTTCCGCGATGACACCGAGGTCTGGGGCCAGGTCGACTACTGGGCCAGCCCGCTCGAGACGCTGGGCAAGGGCGCCGGCGACTGCGAGGACTACGCGATCGCCAAGTACTTCAGCCTGCTGGCGCTCGGCGTGCCGACCGCGAAGCTGCGGCTCGTCTACGTGCGGGCGCAGATCGGCGGGCCGAACGGCGTGGTGCAGGCGCACATGGTGCTCGCCTGGTATGCCGCGCCGGACGCCGAGCCGCTGATTCTCGACAACCTCATCACCGAGGTGCGGCCGGCGTCGCGGCGGCCCGATCTGACCCCCGTCTTCAGCTTCAACAGCGACGGCCTGTGGCAGGGCGTCGGCCCGCAGGCGGCCGGCGACCCGTCGGTGCGCCTGTCGCGCTGGCGCGAAGTGCTTGCGAAGGCCCGCGCCGAGGGGTTCCAATGAGTCAACGAACGAGGGAGAGAGCATGTCGCTGATCCGCCAGATCTGGTTGTTGCTGCTGGGCACGGTGCTGCTG
>NZ_JBFUGN010001738.1:0-580 GCF_056402895.1 Rhizobacter sp. P3_B12
GTCGACAGCGTCTCGATCTCGCCGGCCGGCAGCGGCTGCACCGCGGCGAGCAGGCGTGCCAGCGCGTCGTCGAGCGACAGCAGCGCTGCCTTGGCGCGATCAGGGGATGGCGGGGAACTGGTAGTCATAGCGCGAAGCATCGGCGAGCAGGAACGCGGCTGCTGCGGCAGGGTCATTCAGGTCGAGCACCGGGCGCGAGGTCGGCTCGGGCAGGCGGTCGGCGCTGTCGGTCGCGATCGCGACGATGAAGGGATCGGTCGGGTAGTTCGCCTGCTTGCCGGTCGCGGCGCGCCAGACCTCGATCTTCGGCAGGTCGGCATGCTTGAAGCCCTCGACCAGCACCCAGTCGCATTCGACCAGCTCGGCGATCAGCTGGTGCACCGTCGGCTCGGCCAGCTGCTCGTACTCGCGGATCTTGGCAAGCCGCCGGTCGGAGGCGATCACGATCTCGAACGCGCCGGCCTGGCGGTGGCGGTACGAATCCTTGCCCGGCTGGTCGATGTCGAAATCGTGGTGCGCGTGCTTGACCACCGACACGCGCTGGCCCGCCGCGCGCAGCAGCGGGATCAGCTGCTCGACC
>NZ_JBFUGN010001739.1:0-580 GCF_056402895.1 Rhizobacter sp. P3_B12
GCCGCATCCAGGACCTGAAGGGCGACGTGATCCGCCTGAACCGCGACCTGCTGGTGCTGGAGGAGGAACTGCTGTTCCCCGCCAACACGCAGGTGGCGGTGTTCGTCTCGATGGACGTGGGCAAGATGTTCGAACTCGGCTCGGTGCAGGTGAAGCTCGACGACAAGGTCGTCGCGAACTACCTCTACACCCCGCTGGAGGTGAAGGCCCTGCACCGCGGCGGCGTGCAGCGCGTGTACCTCGGCAACCTGAAGGCCGGCGAGCACCAGATCGTCGCGGTGTTCACCGGCGGCGGCCCGCATTTCCGCGACTACAAGCGCGGCGCGACCGTCAAGTTCGACAAGACCACCGACCCGAAGTACATCGAGCTGCAGATCAAGGACAACACCGGCAAGCTGCAGCCGGAGTTCGAAGTCAAGGTCTGGCAGTAAGCCGCCATGCGCCTTCGCAACGTTCCCGCACACCTGCTGCGCCTGGCCGCCGTGGCGTGGCTTGCCGGTTCGGCGCATGCCGCCGAGCCGCTGCCGCCGCACGTGGTGCAAGACCCGTACTCCGGCGAGACGCTGTACCAGTTCTACCA
>NZ_JBFUGN010001740.1:0-579 GCF_056402895.1 Rhizobacter sp. P3_B12
ACGATCAGCAGCGCGCAGGCCCGGCCGTCCGCCAGCATCGCCTGCAGCGTGCCCAGCACGTGGCGGCGGTTCGGCAGGTGCGTGAGCTCGTCGGTCATCGCGAGGTCCTGCATGCGGTGGCTGGTGCGGCGATGGCGCCAGACCAGCACCCCCATCACCACCACCAGCAGCGCGGCCAGCGCGATCACCACCGCGCGCAACGCGCTGGCGCGGCGCTCCTGGTCGAGCGCACGCTCGGTGGCCGCCTTCTCGCGCATCAGCAGCTGGTTCTCCTTGTCCTTCGCGGCGCTGTCGAACTCGACCTTCAGCGTCGCGAAGCGCTGGTCGAGCTGGCGATGCAGCAGTTCGTCGGAGACGGCCTTGTACTTCTGCTGCTGCTCGAAGGCACCGCGCCAGTCGCCCTGGTCGGACAGCGTCGCCGCCAGYTCGCCGTAGGTGGTGGCCAGCTCGGCGCGCGAATCGGCGGTGGCAAACACCTTCTGCGCCTCGCCCAGCGCCACCACCGCATCGCCCGGGCGGCGCAGCAGGCGCATCGCGATGCCGCGTTGCAGCAGCACCTGGGCACGCAGGCGCTCGTCG
>NZ_JBFUGN010001741.1:0-578 GCF_056402895.1 Rhizobacter sp. P3_B12
GAATAGATCAGCGCATCCCTAGGTGAAGAAGCGGCTCGGCGGCGCGCCCACCGAGCGGCGCACCATCGCGCTGAACGCGCTCGCGCTCGCATAGCCCAGCTCGGCCGCGATCACGCCCATCGGCTGCTTGCGCGCCGCCATCGACAAGGCCTTGGCCAGCAGCACCTGCTGGCGCCACTGGACGAAGGTGGTGCCGAGCTGCTGGCGGAACAGGCGCGCCACGGTGCGCGGGCTCGCGCCCGTGTCGCGTGCCCAGCCGTCGAGCGTGGCATGGCGTGTCGGATCGTCGAGCACCGCCTCGCACAGCGTGCGCAGCCGCTTGTCGGCCGGCAGGTCCACGCCCAGGCGCACCGGGCGAGCGCGGCGCAGCTCGTCGAGGATCAGCGCGGAGAGCCGCTGCTCGCGCTGCAGTTCACTGGCGCCGAGCGGCGGGCCGCCGTCGGGCTGCACGTTCATCTCGAGCACCAGCGCGCGCAGCAGCTCCGACACCTCGAGCACCCGGCATTGCCGCCACGGCGCCTGCTCGCCCGGCGCGACGCCCGGGCCGCTGCGCCCGCGCGGCTGCAGCAGGTACAGCG
>NZ_JBFUGN010001742.1:0-574 GCF_056402895.1 Rhizobacter sp. P3_B12
GGCATACGAGATTGGAACGGGTCTCGTGGGCTCGGAGATGTGTATTAGAGAGAGCCCTTGATCTGCGTCACGCCCAGGCCCGCGAGGCGCCGGCGCGCGAGTTCGGGCAGGTTGGCCATCCATTTGCCCGGCGCATGGCCGCGGAACAGCGCCGGGTCGGCGCGTTGAGGGTCTTCGCCGAAGGCTTGCAGCACGTCCGGCCCCACTTCGAACCGCCCCGGCCCGATGCACGGCCCGAGCCACGCCACGAGCGCGCCCGGTTCGCAGCCGGCCGCCGCGCACAGCGCCGCCACGGTGTTGTCGAGCACGCCGCCGGCCAGGCCGCGCCAGCCGGCATGCGCGGCTCCGACGGCCGGCGTGGCCACCGCACCGGTCGTTGCCAGCAGCACCGGCAGGCAATCGGCCACCTGCACCGTGCAGGCCACGCCGCGCTCGGTGGTGATCGCCGCATCGGCCTCTTCGAGCGCCGCGCCCGCCGAGGCCCGCACCAGCCGCAGCACCCGCGTGCCATGCACCTGCTTCATGAAGACCGGCGCAGCGCCGGTCGCGGCCGCGAAGCGCGCGCGGTTCGCGT
>NZ_JBFUGN010001743.1:0-574 GCF_056402895.1 Rhizobacter sp. P3_B12
GAGCTGCACCATGCCACCGGCCACCTGCAACCGCAGCTGCGCGTGCACGGCCCCGTCGAGCCGCAGCACCGGCGACCTCGATTCCCCCGTCGGCAACCGCAGCCACCACACGCTGCCATCGGCCAGCGGCTGCCAGCCCGGCTCCGGCGCGGGCMGCGGCGCCGGGGTCTTGTCGCGCAGCGCGTGCAGGTGCCGGCGCAATCCGTGGCGATGCACGTGCTGGCGCGGCGCCGCCTCGCCGCGCACCAGCCAGCCGACGCGCGCCACCGTGTTCGCATCGTGCGGCAGCAGTTCCAGCGCCTCCACGGCCACCGCCGGCAGCGCGTAGTCGCAATGCTGCCCATCGCAGCTCGCCGGGGCGATCGGCTCGCTCCATTGCAGCGCGGGTTGCGGCCATTGCAGCGTCGCGCTCGTCGCCTCGGCCCCCGTGAGCTCCAGCACCGGGCCGCTGCCGAGGCTGCGCAGCCGCAGGTAGGCGGYCCGCACGCCGCCGAGCTCGATCACGCTGCTGTCCAGCCGCTGCCCCTGGTGCTGCAGCGACACCAGCTGCACCTCGGCGCGCACGGTGCGCCAC
>NZ_JBFUGN010001744.1:0-572 GCF_056402895.1 Rhizobacter sp. P3_B12
GTCCACAGACGGCGCAGACTGACACCGTGGAGACAGATGTTCCTGAGGCCTGCTCGCCCGTTGCGGAAGCTTCTGCTTCCGTGTAGATCCGTTCGACACTCTCGCGGCACACCACGTCGCGAACAATTCTTCGCAGTGATACGGATGTGATACGCAGATTGCCGTCTGCCGATGAAGGTGTCCCATTGAACTACGGCGAGCGAGGCTGCGGATTCTAGCGGCGGGCGCCCGCCCCGGCGGCTGCTCTTCATACCTGTCGGCGGGACGACCGCACGGTTCGCAGGAATGCCACACCCGTGTCCGGCCCGGCGTTGAAAGCGGGTGCCTATTCGACGCGAAAGCCGAACGGCATGCGCATCGTCTTGTTCTTTTCCGCGCGTCTGCAGTCCAGCAGTTCGATGAAGCGGTATGCGGACCGCGAGAACGACGGATGCGTCGATTCCACGACAACGATGTCGACGATGCGTCCTTCCTCGTCGACCTTGAAGTCGATGAGAACCTCGCCCTTCTCCAAGCCCGCCCGCATCGCCTCCCTTGGAAAGCCGGGTTCATCGCCGTCAGCGGGCAATGTC
>NZ_JBFUGN010001745.1:0-572 GCF_056402895.1 Rhizobacter sp. P3_B12
CGGCTGGCCCGTGACGAGCAGCTACGCCAGGCCCGCATGGCCGCCCGCAGCGCGGCGCCGGCGGCGGCCGTCGGCGAGGTGAGCGTCAAGAGCAGCGTGATCGAGGCCGCGCTGGCCCGGGCGCGCGAGCGCAAGGCGCGTTGAAGCTGTCTGTCAGTCAATTCCTACAGCTGAATCAGCGCCGTCCTATCCGCGCCCTGCCCCGGCACCGACGATCGCTCCGCGAGGCCCCGCCTACGCTTGCAGCACACCAACCGGACACCGCAAGGAGTTGCAATGAACCGCGATCGCATCCAGGGCCAGTGGAAGCAAGTCAAGGGACAGGCCCGCGAGCATTGGGGCCGCTTCACCGGCAACCAGAACGACGTCGAGCACGGTCAACGGGAGCGCCATGCCGGCAAGATGCAACGCACCTACGGCATCCGCCAGGACGAGGCCCGCGAGCAGATCCGCGAGCTGCAGTCGCGCTACTAGGCGCCCCTTCGAAGGAGACCACGATGCGCACGCATTGGGCAACATGGCTGGCCGCACTCGCCGTGGCGATGACTCTCACCGGCTGCGACAAACTGGGC
>NZ_JBFUGN010001746.1:0-572 GCF_056402895.1 Rhizobacter sp. P3_B12
TCGTAGTGCTGGCTCCAGAAGAACGGGCTGATGTCGAAGGCGCGGCGCCGGCCGAGCATGTTCAGCGCGGCGACCTGGCCCTGGCGCTCGGCGAGCGCCCAGTGCTCGACGCGGATGCGCTCGCCCGAATGCGGATCCGGCCAGCGCGCGATGTCGCCGGCCGCGAAGATGCCCGGCGCGCTGGTCTGCAGCCACGCGTCGACGCTGACGCCCCGGTCGACGGCCAGCCCCGCCTGTTCGGCCAGCGCGAGTGCGGGCCGCACGCCCACGCCGGCGACGATCAGGTCGGCCTCGACCAGCGTGCCGTCGGCCAGCCGGACCTGTGAGCCATCGACCCGCGCCACCGTGGCGCCGAGGTGGRAGACCACGCCGTGCGAGGCATGCAGGTCGCGCACGAACGCACCGAGCTCGGGGCCGAGGACGCGCCGCATCGGCACCGGATCCGGTGCCACGACATGCACCGCCAGCCCCCGTGCGCGCAGCGAGGCAGCGACCTCCAGCCCGATGAAGCTCGCGCCGATCACCAGCGCCGAGCGCGCGGAACCCGCCTGCGCGGCGATCGCCCGGCTGTC
>NZ_JBFUGN010001747.1:0-572 GCF_056402895.1 Rhizobacter sp. P3_B12
GGCCGAAACCACATCAGGCGCGGATATGCTTCCTCGCCTTGCGTTCATCCATCAGGAGGAGTTTTCGTGTCCTTGAATCTCGGCTCACATCTCAACGACGTCCTGCGATCGGTCGCCGGCGTCGCCTCTGCGCTGGCGCTTGCAGCAGCCATCACCCCCACCATTGCGCATGCTGACGCCGGATCGACCGGTTTCCGGCACATCGTCGACATCGGATGCGAAGGCGTGAATTGCTTCGTGACCTTGGACGGGGCGCCCTTCCCCGGGCTGAGTGGCACAACCTGTGCGGCACCCACGCTGGAGTTTCGCTGGGATGCCAGCACGCCCGGCGGCAAGCTGGCCTACGGATCATTCCTGGCAGCCTATTCGTCGGGCAAAGTGGTCTCGGTCTACTACTCGACTTGCTTCGTGCAGTGGAACGGCGTCTACCCAACCATCGGGTACTTTCACATCACCGGATAAGGCACGCTCAGGCAGGCGCCCCCAACGCCGCGACGATCTCCGGCGGCGCCTGCACCAGCTCGATCAGTACGCCCTCGCCCGCGACCGGGAACTCGTCGTTGCTCTTCGGG
>NZ_JBFUGN010001748.1:0-570 GCF_056402895.1 Rhizobacter sp. P3_B12
CGCCTACCCGGGCGTGGTGGCCACCGAGATCCGCCGCCGCGGCTACGACGCCAGCGGCCGGGCCGCCGGCCGCAGCGGGCTGGACGAATCGGCGGCGATGCCGGTCGAGACCTGCGCGCGGCTGATCATCGAAGGCGCCGAGGCGCGCCGGCGCGACGTCGTGATGACGGCGCAGGGCAAGCTCGGCCGCTGGCTGAAGCTGGTCGCGCCGCGGCTGATCGACCGGCTGGCGCTGARGGCGCTGAGCCAGCACGCCCGGCCGCAATGAGTGCGACGCTGAGCCCGCATGGCGGCCCTGCCCCCTCGGCCTGGGTGCAGCGCTGGTCGCACCTGATCGCGCCGGGCGCGCGCGTGCTCGACGTGGCCTGCGGCAGCGGCCGCCATGTGCGCTGGTTCGCCGGCCGGGGCTGCCACGTGACCGCGCTCGACCGCGATGCGGCCGCCACCGAAGCGCTGCACCCGATCGCCGACGTGGTGCTGGCCGACATCGAGGCCGGCCCGTGGCCGCTGCCCGAGCGCCATTTCGACGCCGTGGTCGTCACCAACTACCTGTGGCGCCCGCTGCTGCCC
>NZ_JBFUGN010001749.1:0-570 GCF_056402895.1 Rhizobacter sp. P3_B12
GGGCCGCATCGCGCAGACCGGCTCGGTGAAGGTGCCGTCGCTGTTCGCGATCGAGCCGTATGCGACGCTGTTCCAGATGACGTCGACGATCCATGCGCAAGTGCGGCCCGAGGTCGGTTTCGCCGAGCTGCTGCGCGCGGTGTTCCCCTGCGGCTCGATCACCGGGGCGCCCAAGCACCACACGATGGAGCTGATCGCCGGGCTGGAGAGCACGCCGCGCGGCCTGTACTGCGGGGCGATCGGCTGGGTCGACGCGCCGCAGGGCGAAGCGCGCATTGGCGATTTCTGCCTCAACGTGGCGATCCGCACGCTGACGCTGGGCGCCGAGGCCGACGGGCTGCGGCCGGCGCGGCTGGGCATCGGCGCCGGCATCGTGCTCGACAGCCGCGCCGACGACGAGTTCGAGGAGTGCCTGCTGAAGGCGCGCTTCCTGACCGGGCTGGACCCGGGCTTCCAGCTGTTCGAGACGCTGTGGGCGCAGCGCGGCGAGGCGCGCGGGCTCGATGAGCACCTGGCGCGGCTGGCGCGCAGCGCCCGCGCGCTCGGCTTCGCGTTCGATGGCGAGCCGGT
>NZ_JBFUGN010001750.1:0-569 GCF_056402895.1 Rhizobacter sp. P3_B12
AGCAGGGCACCCGCTTGCCAGGCGGCAGGCACCGGCTCGTCGAAGGCCCGTGCGAGAACGGCCGTTGCCATCGCACCCAGCAACCCCTTGTACATCACCACCTGGCCGGGATCGCGATCCGCTACGCCGCGCGACAGCGTGTTGTCGACGCCCCAGGCCGCGGTCGCGGCGAGCACGGCCAGAAGCCCGAGGGCCTGGCTGACGCCTGCCGCGGCCCGGTCGATGATCAGCGCCGTGCCGCCCAGCGTCAGCAATGCCATGGCCAGCAGGACACGCCGGTCCATCGCCTCGCGGTACCAGAGCATGGCCAGCACCGCGGTGAATACCGCCTCCAGCGTGAGCATGAGCGAAGCGCCGGCTCCACTGGTGTGCTGCAGGCCCCACGACAGTGCGACGGGGCCGACGGCGGCGCCAGACAGCGCCATCAGGATCAGCCGACCCGCATCGCTGCGGCGGACTCGAGCCTCGTGCTCGACGGGACGGCGAAGCACCCATCCGACCAGGGCAGCGCCCGCATACAGCAGTGCCGCCGTCGTGAAGCTGCCGACACCCACGCCGAAACGCTGGAC
>NZ_JBFUGN010001751.1:0-567 GCF_056402895.1 Rhizobacter sp. P3_B12
GCGCTGGCCAGCAGCGCCGCGGCGGCCGCGAGGCTGGGCCCGATGATGACCGATGACAACGGGCCGGCCGGCACCGTCAGCGGCCCGACCAGCTGGCCGAGCGCGAAGGCCGCCGTCATCGTCGCGACCAGCCGCGCGGAGCCGTCGCCGGCCACGCGGCGCGCCTCCTGGAAGCCGGCCATCGTGACCACCATGAAGGTGCCGCCGACGCAGGCGGCGCACACCAGCAGTGCGCCCAGCCCGGGCGCCAGCGCCGGCGCCGCCACGCCCACCGCCATCAGCACCAGGCCCCAGCCGAACACGCGGCGCGGGGCGACCGGCGTGAACCAGCGCATCGCCACCAGCGTCGAGACGGCGCCGGCCAGCCCGAACAGCGGCCAGGCCCAGCCGAACACCTGCGGATCCGGGAACAGCTGCCGGCCGAGCGCCGGCAGGAAGGTCGCCGGGATGATGTAGCCGTAGCCGAACAGGCCGTAGCAGGCGATCAGGATCCAGGCGTCGCGCGTGAAGACGCCGGCGGGCGCAGCGGCCCGGGGCGCGGCTGCAGGCCGGGCTGCATCCCCCAAC
>NZ_JBFUGN010001752.1:0-567 GCF_056402895.1 Rhizobacter sp. P3_B12
GGAGACTGCGCCGCGAGGGGCGCGCGGATGCGGTCACTCCGTGGGCATCCCGGGAGCGCGGAAGACCTCGAGGTTGACCGAGACGGGACGGGCGTCGTCGGGGGCGTCGGTCGTGCCCTGGTGCGGGCGGTAGGAGCGGATGAGGCTGGTGAGCTCGGTGATGAGCCCGGCGGCCTCGTCGGCGGTGAGGCGCAGGGTGAAGTTGCTGAACGTGCCGGCGTCCTCCCACTCCGGCGGGAGGGTGGCGATCTCGGCGATCGCGCGCTGCGCGGCGTCGGCGTAGCCCGCGGCGACGGCGGACAGGTAGGCCGCGGAGGTCTCGCTGTCGGCGTCGTGGGTGTCGAAGTAGGTGCGGGCGTGCGCGGCGCGCCACCACCGGTCGCGGGCGTTGCCCATCTCGGTCGCCTCGACGACGAACCCGGCGATGGCGAGCTGGCGCACGTGGTAGCTCGTCGCTCCCGTGTTGACCCCGAGGTGCTCCGCGAGGCGCGACGCCGTGGCCGGTCCGTGCAGGCGCAGCGCGCTGAGGATCCGGGGGCGGAGGGGGTGCGTGAGGGCCTTGAGGGT
>NZ_JBFUGN010001753.1:0-566 GCF_056402895.1 Rhizobacter sp. P3_B12
GCCTGAGGCTGTCGGCGATTCTAGTGACCCATCACCATGGCGACCATGTCGGCGGCGTCGATGCGCTGCGGCCGCGCCTCGAAGGCCCCGTCTACGGGCCGGCGCGCGAGAAGATCCCCACCCCGTTCACCCCCTTGCGCGATGGCGATGCCGCCGAGTGGCTCGGCCTGCGCTTCGAGGTGATCGACGTGCCGGGGCACACCGCCGGCCACATCGCGTACTTCTGCGCCGTCGGAGACCACGACGGCGATGGCAATGCGCCGATCCTCTTCTGTGGCGACACCCTCTTCTCCGGCGGCTGCGGCCGGCTCTTCGAGGGCACGCCGGCGCAGATGCACCGCTCGCTGTCGCGCCTGGCCGCGCTGCCCGGCGACACGCGGGTGTGCTGCGCGCACGAGTACACGCTGTCGAACCTGAAGTTCGCACGCGCCGTCGAGCCGCACAACCGCGACCTGCTCGACTACACCGCACGCTGCGAATCGCTGCGCGCCGACGGCCGCGCGACGCTGCCGAGCTCGATCGCGCAGGAGCGCCGCATCAATCCCTTCATGCGCTGTGCGCAACCC
>NZ_JBFUGN010001754.1:0-566 GCF_056402895.1 Rhizobacter sp. P3_B12
GGCGCTTGCTGGCCATCGTCTGGCTCTTCAAGGGTCCGCCGCAGTACCCGCAGACCGCAACGCCGAAGCCTGTGAGGATGGATGGAATCTCGCCGCGCACGTTCCGCCTGCTCCTCGCGGTCGTGAGTTCCTGCAGTTCGGCCCAGACCTCACGCGTGATGACGGCCGGGTAGTAGTTGAGGAGATGGAAGGTCTCCCCGTCGAGGTCAAGGTGCTTGYCGCCGATCAATGCAGGGTGCGCCAGCAAGCGCACCAGGTGCCCGCTGCTCGGGACAGCATTGCTCACTGAAAGTCCAGCCGAATGCAGCTCGCGAGCGATGTGCCCGGTGCCCAGCCCGCGCAGGAACATGTCGACGGCCGCGCGCAGTGCCTCAGCCCGTGGCTCGATCAACTCCCACCGCCCGTCGACAACCTGAAGCCAGCTCGGCGTCTTGCCGTACCGAATGAGCCCGCGGTAGGTGCCCGCCTGCCACCCCTGACACTGCCGGCGAATGGCATCCCGCACCCGTCGGCTTTTCGTGTCGCTTTCCTCGTGCGCCCGGATCATCACGAGCAGGCTGTAGACC
>NZ_JBFUGN010001755.1:0-565 GCF_056402895.1 Rhizobacter sp. P3_B12
GCGTCAGCTTGTAGCTGACCGGCAGGCCGGCCTGCGTGTTCGCGGTGGCCTCGGCATCGGCGACGCCGAGCGTCGTCAGCGCCGGCGCTGCCGCGGGCGCAGATGCAGCCATGGCAGCCGATGCCGCCGCGGCCGGCCGCAGCACCGGCGTGTAGACGTTCAGCACATACGCCTGCTGCGCGGCGCGCGAGGGCGACGCTGCATCCTGCACGCCCAGCACGAAGCGGAAGCTGCCGTTCTCGGCCGGCAATCCGCTGAGCCGGCCGTCCTCGGTCAGCACCAGCCCCGGCGGCAGCTTGCCGTCGATCGTGTAGCGGTACGGCGGCGTGCCGCCCTTCACCACCTCGCGCGGACCATACGGCGCACCGCGGCGCGCCGATGGCAGCGTGACGGTCTTGTAGACCAGGCGCATGTCGATGCCCGACGCGGCCGAGGCCGCCGGCCACGCGGCGATCGGGACCATCGCGATGTCGGGCGAGGACGCTGCTGCGGGGGCGGATGCCGGCACCGTCGCCGCGCGCAGCCCGAGGCTCGCCGCCAGCACCAGCACCGCGCCGGCCAGCGC
>NZ_JBFUGN010001756.1:0-565 GCF_056402895.1 Rhizobacter sp. P3_B12
GGACAACGGCCAGGCCATCACGATCCCGGTCGGCCAGAGCAGCGCCAGCAGCGCACCCTTCGTGGTGCGCGGCGACGACGCCTACGCGCAGGGCACGCAGACGCTGACGGTGGGCGTCGCGTCCACCAGCGGCGGCAATTTCGAGGGCCTCGCGCCGTCGGCGCCGGTCAGCACCGGCGTCACCGWCAACGGCAGCAACAGCACCGTGGTGCTGAGCGCGTCGACCGGCAGCGTCACTGAAGGCGGCAGCATCGTCTACACCGCCACCGTCAGCAGCCCGGTCAGCGGCWCGCCGCTGGTGCTGACGCTGGACAACGGCCAGACCATCACGATCCCGGTCGGCCAGAGCAGCGCCAGCAGCGCCCCGTTCGCGGTGCGCGCCGACGACGTGCTCGCCCAGGCCCCGCAGACCGTCACGGCCACCATCGCCGGCCACACCGGCGGCGGCTACGAGTCGCTGACGCCGGTCGGCAGCCCGTTGACCTCGGTCACCGACGACGCCGACGCCACCGCCGTCTCGCTGAGCGCCACGCCGTCGGTGGCCGAAGGCGGCAGCATCGTCTAC
>NZ_JBFUGN010001757.1:0-563 GCF_056402895.1 Rhizobacter sp. P3_B12
GCCCTGCTCGGGGTCGCTGCGCATCGCGGCGCGGCTGCGCTCGAGCATCGCGCGCGCCGGCGTGTCGGGCACGGCCGCCTGCGCCTGCACGGGCGACAGGCTCGTCAGCACGAGCAGGAGGCAGATCAGCGAGCGCGACGGCAGCATGGATTGCGGAGGAGTCAGGTCGACATTGTGCGCAACGGCGACAGCGGAGGATTGTCGCTCGGCCCGCGGGGCGGCTGCAGACGGCCCCCAACGAGGAAAGTTCACGGGTTGGCCCTGTGGGCGCGCAAGCCCGCGCCGCTATGATTCCGCCAGCCATTTTCACTTGGTGATTAGGTGCGGATGGTCAGGCCGGGCCGGGTGTTTGCGCATCCGGCCCGACCGCTTTCTGACGACCCTCGGACCCCTCTTCCCCTCTTCCCCCGCGACGACGATGAGCCTCGCCGACCTGCGCGAGGCGCTGAACGCCGMGCTGGCAGCCACCCCCGAGTACTACGATTTCAAGGTGCTGCGCAGCGAGCGCGATGGCCCGCTGTGGCGCGTGACGCTGGTGCCCGGCCACGTGCATGCCGAGGGCC
>NZ_JBFUGN010001758.1:0-563 GCF_056402895.1 Rhizobacter sp. P3_B12
ACCACGTGGTGTCCTCGACGAGCGGCAGCAGCTCGCGGGCGACGTCGGCCCGGATCGCCTTGAACCCGCACTGCGCGTCGGTGAAGCGGGCGCCGAGGGAGCCGCGCAGGATGAGGTTGTAGGCCCGCGAGATCACCTCGCGCTTGGGGCCACGCACCACCCTCGCGCCACGGGCGAGCCGGGACCCGATGGCGAGGTCGGAGTGGCTCGACAGCAGCGGCGCGACGAGCGGGCCGAGGGCTGCGAGGTCGGTCGAGAGGTCGACGTCCATGTAGGCGAGGACGTCGGCGTCGGATGCCAGCCACACGTGCTTGAGGGCGCGGCCGCGACCCTTCTCGGTGAGATGCACGGCGGTGACCTCGTCGAGCTCGGCGGTGAGCTCCTGTGCCACGAGCCACGTCGAGTCGGTGCTCGCGTTGTCGGCGACGGTGACCCGGAACGGGTGGGGGAAGGTCGCCGAAAGGTGGGCGTGGAGCCGCCGCACACTCGCCGCCAGCACCCGCTCCTCGTTGTGGACCGGGACGACGACCTCGAGCACGGCGCTCACACCGTCTCCACGGTCG
>NZ_JBFUGN010001759.1:0-561 GCF_056402895.1 Rhizobacter sp. P3_B12
GGCGTCCGGCGGCAGTTCGGCCACYGCCTCGCGGTAGCTGGCCGGCGAGTGACGCGGCAGCGCCTGCAGGAAGGCGGTGACGGCCCACAGGTCGGCATCGGGCAGCCGCAGCTCCCAGGCCGGCATGCCGCTCATCGTGATGCCGTGGCGGGTGATCCAGTACAGCTCGCGGGGCGCCCAGCGGCGCGCCGCATCGACCAGCGGGCCGGGCAGCGGCTGCATGCTCTTGCCGATGTCGCCTTGCGACACCCCGGGCCCGCCGTGGCACTGCACGCAATGGTCGCGAAAGCACGCGGCACCGCGCGCGAGCTGCTGCGGCCCGGCGGGCGGCGGCAGTTCGACCTGCGCGGCGCGCCGTTGCACCGAGCGCCGCATCGCGGTCTCGAGCAGCGTGTAGACCGGTTGCGTGTGGCTGCGGGTGCCGGACACGTCGTACGCGCCGGTCCAGACGAACAGCGCGGCAGCGGCGCTGCCGAGCAGCGCGGTGACGAGCAGGGTGGCGAGCACGGTTCTCACGATGCCACCCCGCAGGCAAGCGGCAGGCCTTGTGCCGGATGGCGG
>NZ_JBFUGN010001760.1:0-560 GCF_056402895.1 Rhizobacter sp. P3_B12
GCCGCGGCACGCGCCGCCGCACGATCGCCGAGATGAACATGGTGCCGTTCATCGACGTGATGCTGGTGCTGCTGATCATCTTCATGGTCAGCGCGCCGCTGATCACCACCGGCGTCGTCGACCTGCCGACCGTCGGCAGGAGCAAGCAGCAGCCGGAGCACGTGATCGAGGTCGTCGTCGGCAAGGACGAGAGCCTGAAGCTGCGCGTCGACGGCAAGGAGCCGTCGCCGCTGAAGCTCACCGCGCTGGCCGCCACCGTCAAGGAGGCGCAGGGCGGCAATGCACAGTCGCCGGTCGTGATCTCGGCCGACCGCCAGGTCAAGTACGAGGCGGTGGTGCGCGTGATGGACACGCTGCAGCGCGCCGGCGTGCTGCGCGTCGGGCTGTCGGTGAAGAACGTCGGAAGCTGATGAGCACCAGCTCCCTCCTGCACTTCCGCGAGCACGACGCGCTGCGGCCCGACAACGTCGACAGCGCCGGGGCCGGCTTCGTGTTCGCGGCCGGCGCGCACGTGCTGCTGATCACCGCGCTGGCCTTCGGCGTCAACTGGCAATCGAGCG
>NZ_JBFUGN010001761.1:0-559 GCF_056402895.1 Rhizobacter sp. P3_B12
CCGCCAGGCCCAGTCCCAAGCCGACGCCATTGAACTTCACCGCATGCTGTTCCTGCACGAACGGGTCGAAGACTTCCAGCAAGGCCCGTGGCGAGATGCCAATGCCGTTGTCCTCGACGGTGAACACCATGGCATCCGGCATGCGTTGTACGACGAGGGCGATCTCGCCGCCGGCCGGTGTGTACTTGGACGCGTTGCCTAGGAGGTTGCTCAAGATCTGGGTCAGGCGGACCGCGTCGCCGCGTATGCTGCCCGGCGGGGACGGCAATTCGAGCCGCAGCGTCTGCGTGTGTCGGGCCATCGCATGGCGGCAGGTGACGAGCGAATCCTCGACCACGTCGGCGATGTCGACATCGCCGAACTCCAGACGCAGCTTGCCGGCATTCACACGCGACACATCGAGCAGATCGCCAATCACGCGCGACATGCGGCCGGTCTGCCGCTCGATGATCTCCAGCAGGCGTGCAATCTTGTCGGCGGCAACGCGCGGCAAGAGCGTGGCAGTGGTGCACAAGGTCATCAGCGGGTTGCGCAATTCGTGGGCCACGACGGCCATCAG
>NZ_JBFUGN010001762.1:0-557 GCF_056402895.1 Rhizobacter sp. P3_B12
GTGCTGACCGAGCGCCGGGCCGAGGAGTTCCGGGTGGTGGCATACGACACGGCACGCGGGTGTGCTGCGGCGTACTTCCCCGAGACCAACGTGCTCGTCCCCCTCGACTCGACGGCCAAGGGCAGCAACACACCCACGTCGAAGGCGGTCGTCGTCCGCCTGGAGGCACGCTGATGGGCCGGCTCACCTCACGCCACAAGGTGGTGCGGATCGACCTCGACGGCGAGGCCACCCGCTCCATCGACACCATCGCCGGCGAGGAGCCGCTCGAGATCAGGCTCAACGGCGCCACCTTCACGGTGACGATGCGCAGCCCGGGCCACGACGTCGACCTCGCGCACGGGCTGCTCCGGGCGGAGGGCGTGATCTCGGGCCGGGACGACGTCCTCGCCGCTCGCTTCTGCTCGGACCTCGACACCCTCAACGTCCTCACCCTCGACGGCCCCGGCCGCGGCGGCGAGCTCGCCGTGACCTCGACACGCAACCTCGCCTCGCTCGGCGGGTGTGGGCTGTGCGGCACCACGGCCGTCGACGCGGTCGACGCCGTCGTCGCACGC
>NZ_JBFUGN010001763.1:0-557 GCF_056402895.1 Rhizobacter sp. P3_B12
CGACCTGCGTCGACTGCGACAAGACGCTGCCGTCCGCTGCCGGCCGCTGGCTGCGCACCTCGCGGAAGCCGCGCGGGCCGCGGCCGTCGTGTGCTGCCTTGAAGCCGCGGTAGCCGAACTCTTCGGACACCGTGCCGCTGCCGACACCACTGTCGCGGTCGACGGTCGCGACCACGTAGCCGGGCTGCACCGCATCGAACAGCGGATACACCGCCGCGTTGGCCGCATCTCCGCGATCGCTCATATACCGGTCGCCGATCCCACCGCGGGCCGAACTGCCCAGCGACACCCAACTGAGCGTCGTCTTCAGGCCCTCCGGCGAGGTCACGCTGGTCAACAGATCAGGCGGCAGCGAGGTGCCCGCCTTCACGTAGAGCTGGTTCGCTGTCGCATCCCCCGGTGTCGGCGAGGCCCGCAGCCGCAGGATCTCCACATCGCCTTTGCCGGTGAAGTCCCCGGTCACGAACGCAGCCGAGCTGTCGCGATGCTGCAGCACGTCGCTCGCGGTGGTCAGATTGAAGCTGGCCGACGGTGTGAACGTGCCGTCGCCGTTGCTC
>NZ_JBFUGN010001764.1:0-556 GCF_056402895.1 Rhizobacter sp. P3_B12
GCCTGCACCTGCGCCGACACCTTCTCCCGCACCCGCGCCTGCGCCGGCCCCKGCACCCRCGCCGGCGCCTGCTCCCGCACCGGCACCGACGCCTGTTCCGGCGCCTGCCCCCGCGCCGGCTCCTGCGCCGGCGCCCGCTCCCGCACCGGCCCCTGCCCCTGCACCCGCCACGCTGGCCTGCACCGACCTCGCGCTGTGCGACGACTTCGAGTCGACCAGCGCCGGCGCGGTGCCGAACCCGGCGCTGTGGAGCGTCGGCGGGCCGAACTGCTTCGACAACAGCGGCAAGGCAACGATCGACGGCGCGGTCTCGCACGGCGGCAAGCAATCGGTGCGCATCGACCCGGGCAGCAGCTACTGCGGCCATGCCTTCATCATCAACACGAAGGCGGCGACGATGGGCTCGGTCATCTACGGCCGCTTCTACATCCGGCTCGCGACGGCGCTGGGCGACCCGCACGTGACCTTCATGTCGATGCACGACGCGATCGAATCGGTCGACGGCAGCATGCAGGACCTGCGCATGGGCGGCCAGAGCGGCATCCTGATGTGGAAC
>NZ_JBFUGN010001765.1:0-556 GCF_056402895.1 Rhizobacter sp. P3_B12
CCGGTGGGCAGCTGCACGAACTCGCGCAACTCGTCGCCGCGCTTCAGCGGGCCGTGCTGGAAGCGCGTGTGGGCGACGGCCGCGAAGCGCAGCCGCTCGGTGACCGCCCGCTGCGTGCGCCATGACAGGTCGTCGCGGCGCGACACCGGCAGGTTCTCGATCGGCTCGACCTCGGTCGTCGCCTCCAGCAGCGGCAGCAGCGGCAGCCGCAGCGGCTCGAGCGTGAGCTCGTAGCGGTACGCCGGCCCGTCGGTGCGCAACGCGCCGGGCAGCGGCGGCGCGAACTCGGAGCGGAACAGCGGCCGCCATTCCTCGCCGTCGTAGCGCCCGAGCACCGGGCCGCGGAAGTACATCGATTCGGGCGGCGGCACCGGCCCGAGGAAGCGGATGCGCATCGCGACGCTGTCGTCCTGCGCGACCTCGGCCACCGAGCCCATGCGCATGCTGTTGGACAGGCCGGTCTTCGACAGGCCGTCCTGCGGCACGCCCCACAGCGGCCCCAGCCGCGGGAACATCACGAACAGCAGCACCATCACCGGCGCGCCCAGAGCCGCGC
>NZ_JBFUGN010001766.1:0-556 GCF_056402895.1 Rhizobacter sp. P3_B12
CCTTGGGCCTGCCACCAGGCGGCAACCTTGCCGGCATCCGGCCATGGCAGGCTCTCGTCGTCGTCCATCGCCACCTTGTCATCGCCGGCCGCGTCGTTCGGCCCTGCAGCGGCTTCGTCGGGGGCCGAACGCTCCAGGTCGGCCTCGGCGAGGTCCAGGCCGGTGATCAGGCTGAACGCCTCGCCCGCCACGCGTGCCAGTGCCGGCTCGGCCATCTGCCGGACCAGCCACGGCACATAGTGCGCGTCGCCGGCGACGCCGGCCCCGATGACCAGGGCGCGCGAACCGGCAGCGTCCTGCGCCAGCCCCTGCAAGATGGCGCGCGCCTGCTCGGGCGGCGCGATGCGCAGCAGCAACTGCAGGGCTTCGACACCTGCGGCCCCTTCGGCTTTCGCCAGCTGCTGCAACGCGACGACGGCTGCCGCACGGTCGCCCAGCAGCACGGACGCACGCGCCGCGCTCAACCGATGCCCGGGCCGCGCATCGTCCAGCGTGGCCAGGCAGCGCGGCAGCAGGTCGACGCGGCCCAGCAGGCCGGCCACGCGCACCGCATGGG
>NZ_JBFUGN010001767.1:0-555 GCF_056402895.1 Rhizobacter sp. P3_B12
CCACGAGACCTTCGGCATCGGGCTGCGCTCGTTCGTCAACGAGGCCAAGCTGCTCGCGCGCTTCGACCATCCGTCGCTGGTCAAGGTCTACCGCTTCTGGGAGGCCAACGGCACCGCCTACATGGTGATGCCGTACTACGCCGGCCGCACGCTGAAGGAAGAGCGCAAGGCGCTGGCCGGCGTGCCGAGCGATGCGTGGATCCGCGGCGTGATCGACCCGCTGCTGGGCGCGCTGCRGGTGCTGCACGACGAAGACGTGTTCCACCGCGACATCGCGCCCGACAACATCCTGTTGCTGCCGTCGGGCCTGCCGGTGCTGCTCGATTTCGGCGCGGCGCGGCGCGTGATCGGCGACCGCACGCAGACGCTGACCGCGATCCTGAAGCCCAACTACGCGCCGATCGAGCAGTACGCCGATGTCGGCCAGTTGCGCCAGGGGCCGTGGACCGACCTGTACGCGCTCGGCGCGGTGCTGCATTTCGTGATCACCGGGCGGCCGCCGGTGCCGTCGGCCGCGCGCGCGGTGCACGACGACGCCAGGCCGCTCGCCCAGCT
>NZ_JBFUGN010001768.1:0-551 GCF_056402895.1 Rhizobacter sp. P3_B12
CGGCCTTCACCGCGCGCTTCTCCGCGACCTTCGCCTCGGCCTTCCCCACGTCCTTCACCACGCGGCGGACGCTCGTCCGTGCGCGGCGCGACCGCTGCGGCGCCGGCTTCCGTGTTCGCCACTTCCTCGACACGCTCGCTGCGCTCGTTGCGGCGGCCACCGCGCTCACCACCCCGTTCGCCGCGCTCGCCACGTTCCGGGCGATCGCCACGGCCTTCCGGGCGGCCCTCGGTGCGGGCTTCGTTGCGACCTTCACCGCGACCTTCCCCACGGCCGCCTTCCGGACGACCCTCGCCGCGGCCTTCACCGCGACCCCGATCTCCACCGCGCTCACCGCGGCGGCCATCGCGCTTGCCGTCACGGTCACCGCGGCCGCCACGGCCCGTGCCGCGATCGCCACGTTCACCACGGCCGTCGCGCTTCGCGCCGGCATCGCCGGTCGCCGCTGCAGGCGCCTTGACGGCCGGTGCCGCTTCCGGCTCGCCGCCGCCGAACAGGCGCTTGACCCAGCCGAAGAAGCCACCGCCGGCCGGCGCGGGCGCCGCCACCGG
>NZ_JBFUGN010001769.1:0-548 GCF_056402895.1 Rhizobacter sp. P3_B12
GCCAAACAGGAGCAGCAGGAGCGCGGGTATACGGTGCGCCTCCTGTGCGACGACTACCTGGCGGGCCAYGTCGACCGAGCCCGCAAGCCCAAAGGGGCGATCGAAGTGCGGCGCATGTTCGACACGATGCTCGGCGCGCTCGACTCGGAGCCGGCCTCCACGCTGACCCGGCGGCAATGCTTCGACCTGCTGGAGTCGCTGCAGCGCATCCCAGTGCAGGCTGCGAAGCTGCGGGCCGAGCTGGGCGCTGCGTGGGACTACGCGCTCGACGCCGGGCGGATCCCGGAGAGCACTCCGAACTGGTGGCGCCAGATCATGCGCGGGCGGCTGCGCTCGAAGGGCAAAAAGATCTCCGGCGAGTCGATCGGTACCTCGAAGCGTGCACTCAGTGCGGCGGAGGCCGGTGCGCTCATCGCCTGGCTACCGAACTTTCCCCGCCTGATCGAGGACGCGCTGACGGTCTACCTGTGGACGCTCGCGCGAGGCGCCGAGATCATGGCGATGGAGTCCGGCGAGATTTCAAAGGAAAAGGATGGTTGGTGGTGGAC
>NZ_JBFUGN010001770.1:0-548 GCF_056402895.1 Rhizobacter sp. P3_B12
CACGATGCCGGCGTAGCCCAGCACCAGGTCGAGCGACATCGCGAACAGCCCGAGGATCGCGATCTCGTTGAGCAGCAGCGCATGCTCGCCGGCGAACACGCAGGAGCCGCGCGCGACCAGCCCGAGCGCGACCTCCCACCAGCGCCACGCCGAGCGTCACCATCAGCCGCGTCAGGTCGGAGCCGCGCAGGATCAGCAGGCTGCTGAACGCGCCGAGCAGCGCCGATGCCGCGATCGCCACCGCCAGCCCGACCAGCGGATCGGGCATCACGTGCTTCGCGAACAGCGCCGCCGCGTAGGCCGCCACGCCGAGCGTCACCATCAGCCGCGTCAGGTCGGAGCCGCGCAGGATCAGCAGGCTGCTGAACGCGCCGAGCAGCGCCGATGCCGCGATCGCCACCGCCAGCCCGACCAGCGGATCGGGCATCACGTGCTTCGCGAACAGCGCCGCCGCGTAGGCGCCGAAGCCGAAGAACGCCGCATGCCCGAGCGACACGATGCCGGCGTAGCCCAGCACCAGGTCGAGCGACATCGCGAACAGCCCGAGG
>NZ_JBFUGN010001771.1:0-547 GCF_056402895.1 Rhizobacter sp. P3_B12
GAGGGGGTGTCGCCCATCACCAGGTCGAGCACCTCGATGGCCGGGTAGTCGGGGTGCGCCGCCGGCGGCACGTGGTAGGCCGCGAAGATCTGCGGCGTGCCGCCCGAACGCCGCAGCGTGACGCTGCGCTCGCCGTCCTGCGCCGGGTCGAGCGTGTACTGCACCGGCAGCTTGCGCGTGGGCTTGCGGATCTTGCCGAACGCATCGCCGACCCAGCGCAGCACCTTGGCCGGCTCGAACTTGCCGGAGACGATCAGCGTCGCGTTGTCGGGCTGGTAGTACTGGCGGTAGAAAGCCTGCAGGCGCGGGATGTCGACGTTCTCGACGTCGGCGCGCGCGCCAATGGTGTCCTTGCCGTAGTTGTGCCACTCGTACATCGTCGCGACGGTCTTCTGCAGCAGGATGCGGTCGGGGCTGTTCTCGCCCATCTCCATCTCGTTGCGCACCACCGTCATCTCGGTGTCGAGGTCGCGGCGGGCGATGAAGCTGTTGACCATCGCATCGGCCTGCCACTCGAGGTACCAGCGCAGGTTGTCGTCGTTGGCCG
>NZ_JBFUGN010001772.1:0-546 GCF_056402895.1 Rhizobacter sp. P3_B12
GGGCTGAAGGGTGACCTGATCGCGCCGCTGAAGGACGAGCTCGACATCCAGGCCGGCCGCGAGATGATCCGCGAGGCCAACAAGGACAAGGGCAAGGCGCTCACGATCATGGGCGACAAGGACATCCCGTACCAGCTGCTGCGCAAGATCATGTACACCGCGGCACGCGCGAGCTTCACCGACATGTCGTTCGCCGTGCGGCAGAAGGCGGGCGCATGAGTGCGGCCACCGTTTCGTTCAATCCCAGGGTGATGCCCTGGGTCGGCGTGCCCGAGGATGACGCGCGTTTTCGCCGCATCATCCAGCGCACCGTCGGCGTGTGCCTGCTGATCTTCCTGATCGTGCCGTGGCTGCCGGTGCGGCAACCCGACCGCAGCGCGCCGGCCGAGCTGCCGCCGCGGCTGGCCAAGCTGGTGCTGGAGACGCCTCCGCCGCCACCGCCGCCGCCCAAGGTGCAGGAGAAGCCGAAGGATGCGGCCGAGGCCGCGGTGCCGCAGGCCAAGCCCGACCAGGCGAAGCCGATCCCGGCCAAGCCCGATCCGGTGA
>NZ_JBFUGN010001773.1:0-545 GCF_056402895.1 Rhizobacter sp. P3_B12
GCATCAGCCGCTTCAGCCCCGCATCGGCATCGGTCAGCGGCGGCTGCGGCTCGGCCATCGCCTGGCGCAGCGCACGCTGCCAGGCCAGGTCGGTGGAATCGCCGTCGGCGTCATGCTTCTTCATCGTCGTACTCCTTGCGGCCCGCACGGCCCGGGCGGCGCACCGGCGGCACGCCGGCCAGCATCGGCAGCACCTGGCGCAGCTTCGCGCGGGCGTGGAACATGCGCGCCTTCACGGTGCTGAGCTCGCAGTCCATGATCTGCGCCACCTCGTCGAGCGAGTGGCCGGCGCCATAGGCCAGCTCCATCGTCGCGCGCTGCTCGGCGTTGAGGCGGCGCATGCCCTTGGCGACCCAGTCGGCCAGCTCGTGGCGGGCGTGGGGGTCGTCGAGGRCATGCAGCTCGTGGGTTTGTTCATCCGAGGGCGCTTCGACCGGCTCCTCGCCGTGCTCGCGCAGCGTCTTCAGCGCACTGCGCCAGGCGATGCCGAGGATCCAGGTCGACACGCGCGACTCGCCGCGGAACTCGCCGGCCTTCTGCCAGAC
>NZ_JBFUGN010001774.1:0-544 GCF_056402895.1 Rhizobacter sp. P3_B12
CTGCTGCACTACGGCCAGGGCAAGTGGTACCCGGGCGAGCAGCTGCCGCGCTGGTCGCTGAACCTGTTCTGGCGCAAGGACCGCGAGCCGGTGTGGACGCACCCCGAGCTGTTCGCCGACGAGCACAAGGACTACGGCGTCACCGACGTGCAGGCGCAGAAGTTCCTCGAAGGCGTTGCGCAGCGCCTCGGGCTGGACGGCAAGCATGTGTTCCCGGCGTACGAGGATGTCTGGTACTACCTGTGGCGCGAGCGCAAGCTGCCGACCAATGTCGACCCGTTCGACACGAAGCTCTCCGACGCGCTGGAGCGCGAGCGCCTGCGCAACGTGTTCGGCCAGGGCCTCGACAAGGTGGTGGGGCATGTCTTCCCGGTCGCCCGCAACCCGGCGAAGAACGGCCCGCGCTGGCAGACCGGCCCGTGGTTCCTGCGCGGCGAGCGCTGCTACCTGATTCCCGGCGATTCGGCGATGGGCTACCGGCTGYCGCTCGATTCGCAGCCCTGGGCCAAGGACACCGACCTGCCGTGGGTGCATCCGCCCGACC
>NZ_JBFUGN010001775.1:0-541 GCF_056402895.1 Rhizobacter sp. P3_B12
ATCAGGCTCAGGTTGTTCAGGCTGTAGCCCAGCAGGTACATCACGCCGAAGGTGCCGAGCAGCGACACCACGGTGGCGACCGCCGGCACGATGGTCGCGCGCAGGCTGCGCAGGAACACGCTGACCACCACCACCACCAGCAGCACCGAGATCACCAGCGTGCCCTCGATCTCGCGCAGCGACGCGCGGATCGAGTTGGTGCTGTCGGAGGCCACCTGCAGCTCGATGTCGCTCGGCAGCTGCGCGCGCAGCTCGGGCAGCAGCGCCCGCACGCCGTCGACCGTCTCGATCACGTTGGCGCCGGGCTGGCGTGTCAGCAGCACGATCACCGCCGGCTGGCCGTTGAACAGGCCCAGCGTGCGCACGTTCTCGACGCCGTCGCTCACCTTGGCCACGTCCGAGAGCCGCACCGCCGAGTTGTTGCGCCAGGCCACCACCAGCCCGCGGTAGTCGGCCGCGCTGCGCCCGGGCGGCGGCGTGTAGATCTGCATGCGGCGCTCGCCGTCCTCGATCGCGCCCTTGGGCCGGTTCGCGTTCGAGG
>NZ_JBFUGN010001776.1:0-541 GCF_056402895.1 Rhizobacter sp. P3_B12
CTACGGCACCGACGGGTTGACGCGCGACGAGCTGCTGCACAAGGCCGACCTGGCGCTGCACCGCGCGAAGGCCGACGGCCGCGGGCAGTTCAGTTTCTACGACGCCGCGATGGATGCCGACCTGCAGCTGCGCCGTGCGCTGGTGCACGACCTGCGCCACGCGATCGCGTCCGACCAGCTGACGCTGCACTTCCAGCCGCTGTTCGAGGCGCAGGCGCTGCGCCTGAGCGGCTACGAGGCGCTCGCGCGCTGGTCGCACCCCGACCGCGGCGCGATCTCGCCGGCCGAGTTCATCCCGCTGGCCGAGCAGGCCGGGCTGATCGAGGCGCTCGGCCGCTGGGTGCTGCTGCACGCCTGCGAAGAGGCGGTGCGCTGGCCGCAGCACCTGGAGGTGTCGGTGAACCTGTCGGCGGCGCAGTTCCAGGGCGATCTCGTCGGCGTGGTGTCGGAGTGCCTGACGCGCTCGGGCCTCGCGCCGCAGCGCCTGCAGCTGGAGATCACCGAATCGCTGCTGATGCGCAACACCGAGCAGGTGCTGCAG
>NZ_JBFUGN010001777.1:0-540 GCF_056402895.1 Rhizobacter sp. P3_B12
AGTTCGCGGTGCTCGAGGCGCTGATGGCCCGGCCCGGCGCGCTRCTGTCGCGCGCCCAGCTCGAAGACCGGCTCTACGGCTGGGGCGAAGAGATCGAGAGCAACGCCGTCTCGGTCTACATCCACCAGCTGCGCCGCAAGCTCGGCGCCGACTTCATCCAGAACATGCGCGGTGTCGGCTACTACGTCGGCACGCCCGGCACACCCCCGGCGGGCGGCGCTTGAAATCGATCCGCCTGCGCCTGCTGCTGGCGCTGCTCGCGATGCTGATGGTGGCCGCCGCGGTGATGGGCGCGATCACCTACCGCAGCGTGCTCAGCGAGACCGAGGCGCTGTTCGACTACCAGCTGCGCCAGATGGCGCTGTCGCTGCGCGACCAGGGCGAGATCGCGACCGAGCAGATGAACGCGCTGGCCGACGAGCAGTTCGATTTCGTCGTGCAGATCTGGAGCGTCGACGGCCGCCGCATCTACGCCACGCGCGACCATCCCGACCTGCCGACCCGCGTGCTGCTCGGGCTGGCCACCGTGCAGGCCGGGGC
>NZ_JBFUGN010001778.1:0-538 GCF_056402895.1 Rhizobacter sp. P3_B12
CATCCCGGCCCGCAGGGCCGGCCGGTGCGCATGACCGGCATCCTGCTCGACGACACCGAGCCGCAGGGCCGGCCGGTGCGCATGACCGGCATCCTGCTCGACGACACCGAGGGCACGACGCGCCTGCGCGAGATCGAGGCGCTCAGCGCCAAGCTGAACCGCGCGGTCACGCTGGCCTCGGTGTCGGTGTGGCGCATCGACCTGGCGACGCAGCGCATCTACTTCAACGACTGGGGCTACCAGGTGATGGGCATCCCGCGCCCGCCCGACGGCCTGACGCTGGAGTACATGCGCTCGACCATCCACCCGGACGACCGCGACCGCTTCCGCCGCGAGCACCGGCGCTTCGGCGAAGCGCCGGGCCGCTACGAGACCTGGTTCCGCCTCGTGCTGCCGGACGGCCAGGTCAAGGAGTTCCACTCGCTCTGCGAAGTGCATCCCGGCCCGCAGGGCCGGCCGGTGCGCATGACCGGCATCCTGCTCGACGACACCGAGGGCACGACGCGCCTGCGCGAGATCGAGGCGCTCAGCGCCAAGC
>NZ_JBFUGN010001779.1:0-532 GCF_056402895.1 Rhizobacter sp. P3_B12
GCATGGACCTGCAGGGCATCAGCTTCGACGTGCGCTGCGGCGAGATCGTCGGCATCGCCGGCGTCKCCGGCAACGGCCAGCAGGAGCTGATGGCCGCGCTCTCCGGCGAGGACCCGCGCGCCGCGCCCGACAGCATCGTGCTGTTCGAGCGGCCGGTGGGCCGCCAGTCGCCGCGCCGCCGCCGGGCGCAGGGGCTGAACTTCGTGCCCGAGGAACGGCTCGGCCGCGGCGCGGTGCCAGGCTTGTCGCTCGCGCAGAACACGCTGCTCACCCGCACCGCCGCGGTGACGGCGCAGGGCTGGATCCGCACCGGCGAGGTCGCCGCGCTCGCGAACCGGCTGATCCAGCGCTTCAACGTGAAGGCCGGCGGGCCGGACGCGCCGGCCAAGAGCCTCTCGGGCGGCAACCTGCAGAAGTTCATCGTCGGGCGCGAGATCGATGCCGCGCCGCGCCTCCTGATCGTCTCGCAGCCGACCTGGGGCGTCGATGTCGGCGCGGCCGCGCAGATCCGCGGCGAGCTGCTGAAGCTGCG
>NZ_JBFUGN010001780.1:0-532 GCF_056402895.1 Rhizobacter sp. P3_B12
GCCGCTCCGGCGCGAGCGGCACCGGCAGCAGCCACTGCGGCCACGCGGCGGCATCGCGCTGCCGGGCCGCGAGGATGCGCGCGGCCAGCGCATCCGCCAGGTCGAGCGCGCCGCTGAACTTGAAGCGGGTGATCAGGCCGGACCACGGGTGGGCGTAGCCGGTGCCGGCATACGCTGCATCGAAGGGGGGCGGTGCCAGTACGCAGGCCCCGCAGGTGGCGACGCCCGGCGGCACCTCGAGCGCGCAGCGGGTGCAGCGTGGCGCGGTGTCGGCGAAGCGCTGCACGCAGGCCCGGCAGACGCGGGCCGCCGGGCCGCTGTCCCAGCCCTCGCACACCGCACACGAAGAGGGCATGTGGCGGAGCAGGCGCGAGAAGATCACCGGCTCAATATACTGCCCGCCGATGAGCGATTCCCCTGCGGYCGACACCTCGCGGCGCTTCGACCGTGCGGTCGTCGCGCGGGCGCTGCGCCGGCTCGCCGTGGCGCCGCAGGCGCCGTGGCTGCACGGCGAGATCGCGCGGCGCATGGC
>NZ_JBFUGN010001781.1:0-531 GCF_056402895.1 Rhizobacter sp. P3_B12
GCCCACGGCCGGAACGCAGCAAGGGCGAGTGCGTCGCTGCGCGCGAGGGGGAGGCAGCGAAGAATGGAACGGAAAGACCGTATCCGTTACAGAACGAGGAAGCCAATGCCTGGCGCCATTGCTCCTTCGTCATGAAACGGTCCATCACTTCGCGCCTCGACTCATCATTCATCTGAACAACATGAAACGCCCCTTGCCCGACTCAAGACTTCCCCTCGAAAAATATTCATTTTTAGAAGAAGAAGTACGACCGATACGGCTACAGCTTCTCGATGAATTGAACGCCAAGAGGCCTGAATTCGCGGACGATGATAAACCGAGAAGTTACGAAATCGATCTCTACATCGATTCACTCGAGATCGCAAAAGCGCCAGACAGTCACGACAGAATCCTGGAGTTCTGCACCTACTTCTGCCTCCCAAAGAACTTTGCGCACGTGATGGGCGAAAAAATAAAATCGGGCAGCAAATCATTGATCCTGTGTGACAGCACTCTTGAGATGATGATAAGCACATTGATAAACTTCCAGCA
>NZ_JBFUGN010001782.1:0-531 GCF_056402895.1 Rhizobacter sp. P3_B12
GTTCGAGCGGCCGGCCGCGCGCAGGTCTTCGAGCCGGCGGCACAGGTCGGCCGGCGCCACCGCGACCGGGTTGCCGCGCCGCGTGACGCCGATGGTGCCCGGCGAGCCGTCGCTCGGCAGCGCGAGYCGCAGCGCCCAGTTGTCGCCGCGCCAGGCCACCGAGCCGTTGCTTGCCGTTGCATTCGCCGGCCGCAGCTGCGACAGCCGCGCCCCCTCCACGCCCGGCACCGCCTGCACGACCGCAGCGAGGTCCGACAGGAACAGCCGCTGCGCGCCGTCCTGGCCGATCGGCAGGTCGTCGATGAAGCCGTGCTGCAGCGCCGGCCCGGTGTAGATCTCCTCCAGCGACGCGCCGGCGCGCAGCCGCTCGTCGAGGCTGCGGCTGACCGCGGCGCGCGCGACGAAGCGGTCGCAGCGGTCGTAGACCTCGGCCAGCACGTCGGCCGCGTCGCGCGGGCCGCCGATCTCGATCTGCGCATGCAGCTCGCAGGCGACCGGCTGCACCGCGGTGACGGCCAGGTCGAGGTCCTC
>NZ_JBFUGN010001783.1:0-530 GCF_056402895.1 Rhizobacter sp. P3_B12
GCCCGGGCCTGCGCCACCTGGGCGTGGGTGGACGCCAGGTTGGCGCGTGCAACGTTCAGCGTCGCGCGCACCGCACCGTCTTCGAGGCGCGCGAGCACCTGGCCCTTCTCGACGCGGTCGCCCTCCTCGATCAGCACCTCGGTCAGCGTGCCTGTCAGTTGGGTGGAGACGGTGGCCTGGCGGCGCGCGGTGATGTAGCCGGTGGCCTGCAGGATGGCGCCGGCCCCGCCACCGGCACGCGGGGCAGTGGCGGCCGCGGTCTTCACCGCGATCGGCCGGCCGCCGAGGAACCACCAGGCGGCCCCGCCGACYAGCGCCAGCACGATCACCGTGGCCAGCACCGCCCAGACCCAGCGCGGCACGCCGCCACCTTCGTCCTCGCGTTCGCGGTGGTCGATCCGCAGCTCGTTCAACAGATTCGCGTCGATGTCGCATCCCCCGGTCTGCAAACAGCCGGCGATTATTGTCGAGACTCAGCAGACCAGCTACCCCAAACTCCGTTCGGGCTGAGCCTGTCGAAGCCTGGTGGC
>NZ_JBFUGN010001784.1:0-530 GCF_056402895.1 Rhizobacter sp. P3_B12
AATAGCCGACTCGAAGAGCTGTTGCCTCATCGGTGGACTCCGCCGCAGACTTGAGCAACTGACCGCCGTCAAGATGGGACGGCCAGACGCTCACAGCGCATCAACGCCTCGAGCAAATCTTCTGCTTCTGCGCCGACCTCGCTGCCGAACTCCGGCGAGAAGAGCCTGCAATCAATGCCTGACACCAGCTCGTGCAGCAGTCGGCAGAATTGGAGGCTCTCCGCGCGAGCATCGATGCGAGCGCTGATTTCTGCGCCAGCGTCTTCTCCGGGAACGATGGCGATCCTGTTGCCAGTCTCGGCACCAAACACGGCGATGTCTTCGCACATGAGCCAGGGCTCACCGAGCCACGACGAGAGCAACTCGCGAGCGGAATTTGCTGCTGGTTTGGGCACCAATGGACGAACCCATCCGTCAACGCCCAGCGTTGGAGCTGAGCCGAGCCGCGGAACGAGGAAGAGGTCAAACTGCCAGAGGGCCATCGTGCTGCGATTATCGGGCGACCGACTGCACGCGGCCATGTGCAGTCG
>NZ_JBFUGN010001785.1:0-529 GCF_056402895.1 Rhizobacter sp. P3_B12
GGGAAGAGAACGGCACCGCCTACTACGCGATGAATTTCGTGCCGGGTCCGAACCTGGCCGGCGCGCTGAAGGCCCTGCCGCGCGCGCCCGACGAGGCCTGGCTGCGCGCGATGCTGACGCCGCTGCTCGATGCGGTCGATCTGCTGCATGCGGCGCAGGTCCACCATGGCGGCATCTCGCCCGAGGCGGTCGTCGTGCGCGGCGTCGGCGTGCCGGTGCTGCTGGGCAGYACGCCGGCGCCGGTCGACGAGAAGCCGCCGGTGCCACCCGGTGCGTGGACCGACCTGCGCGCACTGGCCAGCCTGCTGCACGCGGCCGTCACCGGCCAGGCCGCGCTCGGCGCGGCGGTGCCGCGCGTGCACCGGCCGCTGACCGGGCTGCCGTACGACGCGCGCTTCCTTGCCGGCATCGACCGCGCGCTGTCGGTCGATCCGCGGCAGCGCCTGCGCAGCGTCGCCGAATTCCGCCGCTGCCTCGGCTGGGCGCCGCCCGCCGCGGCCCCGGCCCCGGCGGTGGCCCCCGGCCAGGC
>NZ_JBFUGN010001786.1:0-529 GCF_056402895.1 Rhizobacter sp. P3_B12
GTTCCGCCAGGCGCTCGCCCGGCGCGTGCTGCCGTCGACCGAGGACGAATCGGAGACGACGGTGATCATGGCGCCGCCGCGGCCGGCGCCGCCCTCGGCCGATCCGCATGCGCCGACGGCGGTGCTGTCGGCCGGGTCGGCCGGATCGGTCCGCACGACCGCGGCGCCGACCGGCTGGGATCCGCAGACGCTCGCCCGCGTCGAGCTGGCGCTGGCCTCGTTCGTCGGGCCGGTCGCGAAGGTGCTGGTGCGCAATGCGGCGCGCTTCAGCACCGACCTGCCGAGCCTTGCGGCGAAGGTGTGCGAGCACCTGGGCAGCGATGCCGACCGCGCGCGCTTCACCGCCAAGCTGGGCGCGACCGGCACGCAGGCGTCGGCGCACCCGGTGAACCCGTCGCTGCCGACCGGCCACCATGCGCTGACCGACGAGATGGTCACGCAGTCGCGCAAGGTGCTGACGGCCCACCTCGGGCCGATCGCCGGCGTGCTGGTGAAGAAGGCGCARGCGAAGGCGCAATCGCAGGAGCAG
>NZ_JBFUGN010001787.1:0-528 GCF_056402895.1 Rhizobacter sp. P3_B12
ACGGCGAGCCGACCTACTTCGCCGCCGACGCTGCCTACTACCTGAGCAAGAAGGACCGCGGCTTCACCGAGAAGATCTACCTCCTCGGCGCCGACCACCACGGCTACATCAACCGGCTCAAGGCGATCGCGTCCGCGGCCGGTGACGACGCCGAGGTCAACATCGACGTCCGCATCGGCCAGCTGGTCAACCTCAACGGCGCCAAGCTGTCGAAGCGGGCGGGCAACATCATCGAACTCAACGACCTGCTCAACTGGATCGGCAGCGATGCCGTCCGCTCCGCGCTGGCGCGCTACCCGGCGGACAGCCCGCTGAGCCTGGACGGCGAGGAGCTGCGCAAGCAGACCAACGACAACCCGGTCTTCTACGTCCAGTACGCCCACGCCCGCACCGCCAACGTCGCGCGGCTCGCAGGGGAGGACGGCGTGCGCCGCGAGGACGGGTTCGACCCTTCCCTGCTCGCCGACCCCACCGAGGCGACGCTGCTGGCGACGCTCGGCGACTTCCCCCGGGTCGTCGCCCAGGCCG
>NZ_JBFUGN010001788.1:0-527 GCF_056402895.1 Rhizobacter sp. P3_B12
CGACCTGCGTCGACTGCGACAAGACGCTGCCGTCCGCTGCCGGCCGCTGGCTGCGCACCTCGCGGAAGCCGCGCGGGCCGCGGCCGTCGTGTGCTGCCTTGAAGCCGCGGTAGCCGAACTCTTCGGACACCGTGCCGCTGCCGACACCACTGTCGCGGTCGACGGTCGCGACCACGTAGCCGGGCTGCACCGCATCGAACAGCGGATAGTCGCGACCACGTAGCCGGGCTGCACCGCATCGAACAGCGGATACACCGCGGCGTTGGCCGCATCCCCGCGATCGCTCGCATACCGGTCGCCGAGCCCACCGCGGGCCGGACTGCCCAGCGACACCCAGCTGAGTGTCGTCTTCAGGCCCTCCGGCGAGGTCAAGCTGGTCAACAGATCAGGCGGCAGCGAGGTGCCCGCCTTCACGTAGAGCTGGTTCGCCGTCGCATCCCCCGGTGTCGGCGAGGCACGCAGCCGCAGGATCTCCACATCGCCTTTGCCGGTGAAGTCCCCGGTCACGAACGCAGCCGAGCTGTCGC
>NZ_JBFUGN010001789.1:0-525 GCF_056402895.1 Rhizobacter sp. P3_B12
GCTTGTCGTAGGCGGCCATGCCGGACACATGGGCGGCCTTGGCCAAGGCCGCGGGGGGGGCGTAGACCTTGTGCTCGCTCGAACTCATGCTTGTCTCCTTCAGCGGTTTGCGAATTCTGCACGCACCATAGACAGCTGCTCTTACGAACGACTGACGCAGGCGCCCGGGTCTTCACCGATGGTGCGCCCACTACAATTTCAGGCAACCGGACTATCCCTGCACACCCCATGACCCAGATCCCCGACCACAGCAACAGCAAGCTGCGCCCCTTGCCCAACCTCATCTTCATGAGCCGTTGGCTGCAGCTGCCGCTGTACCTCGGGCTGATCGTCGCGCAGGCGGTCTACGTGTTCCACTTCTGGGTCGAGCTGGTGCACCTGGTCGAAGCGGCCTTCGGCAGCCAGACGGCGCTGCAGGCGGTGTTCACCGCGGTCGGCGTCAGCGGCGATGCCGCCAAGGGCACCAAGCTGACCGAGACGACCATCATGCTGGTCGTGCTCGGCCTGATCGACGTGGTGATGATC
>NZ_JBFUGN010001790.1:0-524 GCF_056402895.1 Rhizobacter sp. P3_B12
ACGCTGTAGCTGCGCAGCTCGGCTTGGGTGTCGCCGGACGTCGTCCCGTACCAGTATTCGCCTTTCTTCGTCAGTGCCATTGATACTGCTCCATTCTTCAAGGTGGGCTTCCGGCAGGCCTGGCGTCAGGCTCGCCCCTGAGCTGGATTTTGCCTGGAGGCCCGGTGAGTCGTCGCCAAGGGCCCGGTTCGGAGAGGTCGCCGACAAGAGCCGCGGACATCCTGCAATGCCAATCTTGGAGCCTGCAGCTACCCGGCCCCTCCGATTCGAACGGCACCCATCAGTCTGGAGAGGAAGTACGGCTTCGCAGCGGTCGGCGTCATGCAATGCTTCGGCTGCGAATCTCTGCAGACGGCCACAAACTGCCGATCGCCAACGACCGCTGTAGGGTAGGCTGGAGGCATGCCGAGTCCACTGCCCAAAATACTGACTTTCGCTGTTGCGGCTGCCGCTGGTACGTGCACGACTGCCTGCTCTGATCCGGAGGCTCGTGAGACGCCTAACGAAAAGAGAGAGTGGTCTGT
>NZ_JBFUGN010001791.1:0-524 GCF_056402895.1 Rhizobacter sp. P3_B12
CTTCAGGAACGAGGCCATCTGCTTGGTGTCGCGGTGCGCGCCACCGACCGGCTCGTTGACGATCTTGTCGACCAGGCCGAGCGCCTTCAGGCGATGCGCCGTGATGCCCAGCGCTTCGGCGGCATCGGAGGCGCGCTCCGAGGTCTTCCACAGGATCGAGGCGCAGCCTTCCGGCGAGATCACCGAGTACACCGAGTACTGCAGCATCAGCACCTGGTCGCCGACGCTGATCGCCAGCGCCCCACCCGAGCCGCCCTCGCCGATGATGGTCGAGATGATCGGCACCTCGAGCTGCGCCATCTCGAAGATGTTGCGGCCGATCGCCTCCGATTGCCCGCGCTCCTCGGCGCCGATGCCCGGGTAGGCCCCCGGCGTGTCGACCAGCGTGAACACCGGGATGCCGAACTTCTCGGCCAGCTTCATCAGGCGCAGCGCCTTGCGGTAACCCTCGGGGC
The DNA here is from genome assembly GCF_056402895.1 of Rhizobacter sp. P3_B12. Classification (NCBI taxonomy): domain Bacteria; kingdom Pseudomonadati; phylum Pseudomonadota; class Betaproteobacteria; order Burkholderiales; family Sphaerotilaceae; genus Rhizobacter; species Rhizobacter sp. P3_B12. Next base: position 456 of record NZ_JBFUGN010001791.1, read on the forward strand.
GCGACATGCCGAAGTTGCGCGCCGCGCGTTCCTTCGTGTCGCGGCCCTTCTGGTGGCCCACCACCATGC
>NZ_JBFUGN010001792.1:0-524 GCF_056402895.1 Rhizobacter sp. P3_B12
CGGCAATGCTGTGGTCCCGGAGCGCGTCACCGATCGACACGACGACACGCCCTGCGAGGTGCGCCAGCCCTGCCGGGTCATCTCGCAGGTGCTCGCCCGTGTGCGACCCGGCGACGTGCTCCGCCGCGACAGTGAACGCCTCGACGACGGCACCGGTCGTGTCGGTCAGGCACACACCAACAGCGCGCGAGTCTACCGCGACACCAGCCGTGTACGTCATCGCGCGCTCCGACGCCGGATCCGGGACAGGCCGCTGGTGAGGCGGGCTGGGAATCGGCGGGTGCTKGGGAGCCAGAGCAGGACCAGTCCGATCTCGATCGCTGCGACGACGGGCAGTACAACCGTGCGGGGGATGACCGGAGTCGGCCGGGGGGTCGCAGGCTCGTCGGCCGTGTCGATCTCGGCCGCGTCAGCGTCAGGCTCGGACGGGGCCGATGGGGAGACTGACGGTGACGCAGCCGTCGTCGCCTGTCGCGCGCACTGTGCTGTGAGAGCGCGCCCGTCCGCCGTGGACAGGCCCGCAC
>NZ_JBFUGN010001793.1:0-521 GCF_056402895.1 Rhizobacter sp. P3_B12
GCTCGACCCCCGCCGAAGAGCGACCCATCATTCATCCTCCATCCGGCGCCAGCGTCGCCGAAAACGGCACGCAAGGCCATCGGCGCCGATCCGATATGGAGGCTCAGGAAATCCGAGGCGGCGCTCAGATCACCGGATCCAGCGTGCTCACCCGCGGCTCGCCGCGCGGCGTCCGCCACAGCGTCGCATCCTCGTGCCGCAGCTGGTACGCCGGCACCGGCCGTCCGAGCAGGAAGCCCTGGATCTCGTCGCAGCCATGCGCCCGCAGCCGCGCCAGCTGCGACGCCGTCTCGGCGCCCTCGGCATTCACGCGCATGCCCAGCGCATGCGAGAGCGAGACGATCGAGCCGACGATCAGGTCGACCTTCGGGTCGCGCTCCATGTTCTGCGTGAACGCGCGATCGATCTTGACCTTGTGGAACGGGAAGCGCCACAGGTAGGCCAGGCTCGAGTAGCCGGTGCCGAAATCGTCCATCACGATCCGAGTGCCCAGGGCCTGCAGCGTCTGCAGCGTCTGCAGC
>NZ_JBFUGN010001794.1:0-521 GCF_056402895.1 Rhizobacter sp. P3_B12
CGGCATACCAAGGGGTGGCCGTGGTCGCGGGCTTCTCGTGTGACCTCGCTCGCGACCTCGGCCGCCTGGGCGGGATCGGCCAGCGGCAACAGGAGGCCGCCCCGCGCATGAATCTGGAGCATCGCCTCGATGGCGGACTCACGGTCGAGTTTCAGATGCCTTTCCAGCACCGCGACGACGAACTCCATCGGCGTCTTGTCGTCATTGAGAAGCTCGACGCCCGTCTGGAAGCCGGTGGGCACCATGCCGTCGACCGCGGTCAGGCGCGTCTGCGGCGGAAACACCGGCGAGGCGGCGTGCTGCCGTGCCAGCGGGTGCGGCCGGCCGCCGACGACGTGAAGCAGCAGTCCCCACAGGATCGCGCCGTCGGTGGAGAGGTTGTCGCTGATCTTGCCGGGGATCAGATTGATCGCGGCGAGGACGAGGTTCACGACCGTGAACGTGATGTAGACACTCTGCCCGACGGGCGATTCTGGGTAGCCCAGCACCGCGACCGCCGCCAGCGCGAGCACCCCCAACAC
>NZ_JBFUGN010001795.1:0-520 GCF_056402895.1 Rhizobacter sp. P3_B12
GATCGGGAGTCTCCAGATGCAATCCCCTGCGCGAGCACATGCCGCCCCCACCGCCACCCGCTCCCGCAACGCGGGCCTGCCGATGCCGCACGATGTCCACCCGTGGAATGCGCCCGGGCAGGACACCGGGCTGGTGATCGACCGCGACCGGCAGTTCGTGCAGATGCTGCGCCACTACCGCGAGAGCGGCGGCCTGGCGCGTGGCGACGAGGTGGTGGAGCGGCTCGCGCAATGCGGCAGCCGGGGCGTGCCGACACTGGCACGGCAGATCGTCGAGCGCAGCGTGATGAGCTTCGAATGGCGCAACGAGCTGTGGCTGCCGATGTTCCAGTTCGATCGGGCCGACATGGCGGTGAAGGCCGGCCCGTTGCAGGTGGCTTCCGAGCTGGCCCCGGCCTTCGATGCGTGGAACATCGCGTTCTGGTTCGTGCAGCCGAACCCGTGGCTGAAGGGGCGGATGCCGATCGACGTGATCAACACCGAGTTCGCCGAGGTGATCCAGGCGGCACGGACCGATCGC
>NZ_JBFUGN010001796.1:0-520 GCF_056402895.1 Rhizobacter sp. P3_B12
GCTGGCGCTGCGCAAGCGCGAGATCGTCTCCGGGCAGCGTGCGCGCCGCGCCGCCGAGCCGGCGGAGGCCGCCTCGCCCGCACCGGTGGCCGCAGCGCCCGAGCTCGACACCCGCGAGGCCCTCGCGAAGGCCGCGCGCATCAGCAGCAACCAGGTCGCGATGATCGAGAAGATCCGCCAGCAGGCGGCGCCCGAGGTGGTCGAGGCGGTGAAGGCGGGCACGATCTCGATCAACGCGGCAGCCGCCGTGGCCAGCCTGCCGGCCGAGGAGCAGGTGGCCGCCGCGGCCGCCGGCAAGGACGAGCTGAAGCAGGCGGCCAAGCGGGCGCGCGAATCGCGCCGCAAGGCGCCGGCCGATGAGGGCGCGGCTGCAACACCGCAGGAACAACCGCCAGCGCAGCCGCACGACGGCGCCGACAGCGTCGACTCGCTGCGCCAGCGCGTGACCGCGCTGACCGCCGAGAACGCCGCGCTGAAGCTGAAGATCGCCGACCTGCACGCCCAGCTGCGCGCCAACGCC
>NZ_JBFUGN010001797.1:0-519 GCF_056402895.1 Rhizobacter sp. P3_B12
GGGCAAAGTACCCCACCACCAGCAGCAGCACGCCGACCACGATGAAGGACACGATGCGGTACAGCCCGCCCTGGTCGGCCAGCTCGACGAAGAACAGCTTCAGCACGACGATGCCCAGCAGCCCCGCGCCGACGATCCACACCGTGCGCAGCACGCGCCGGTGGCCCAGCAGCATCAACCCGACGCCGACCAGCGACCAGGCCACCGACAGCATCGCCTGCGTCAGCGTCGACGCGAACAGCGAAGCCTCGTCCCACGGCACCTCGGCCGCGTGGTGGGCCAGGCGCAGCACCAGCCCGGTGTAGACCGCGAAGGCGCTCAGGCCCAGCACACCGAGCACGGCCGCCGGCGGCACGCGCTCGCGCACCGGCTGCGGCAGCGCGCGCAGCCACAGCGCCAGCACCAGCAGCGCGAGGCACTGCCCGATCTCCAGCGGGTTCAGCAGCGGCAGGTACGGCAGCGGCGCGGCCGTGCCGTCGTGCGCGTTCGCGCCCCACACCCACAGCAGCAGGCCGAGTG
>NZ_JBFUGN010001798.1:0-517 GCF_056402895.1 Rhizobacter sp. P3_B12
GGCTGGTGCGTGTGGATGCTGCACTGCGCGTCGGGCCGCGCGCGCAGCACGCGCGCATGCAGCCCGGTCTCGACCGACGGCGGCTTCGTGCCCTCGAGCGGCGCGAGGTCGGCCAGGCGCAGCACGCACACGTCGCCGGCCGTCATCGTCAGGTAGTCGGTGGCCGAGGGCGTCACCGCGATGCGCTCGGCATCGACGCGCAGCGCGATGTTGCCGCCGGTGCCGGCGAGGAAGCCACGCAGCGACAGCTCGACGCACAAGTCGACGACGGTCTGGCGAGCAGTCGAAGCACTGATCATGCGGCAGCCTCCTGYGGCGCGTTCAAGCGGTGGTAGAGCGGCGCGAGGCGCTTGTGCACCTCCTTGAAGGCCTCGAACTTGTCGCCGTACAACCGTCGCAGCGCGCTCGCCGGCTCGTAGGTGCGGCGCGTGCGGCGCAGCGCGGCGAGGTCGGCGAACCGCAGCGCGCCGATGCCGACCCACGCGATGCTCGCGGCGCCGATCGCATTCGCCTGGAT
>NZ_JBFUGN010001799.1:0-514 GCF_056402895.1 Rhizobacter sp. P3_B12
GTGTGGATGCTCGCGGTCGTCACGCTGCTGCAGGCCGGTGCACGCCGCTGGCCGTGGCCGCTGGTGCTGCTGGCCGCGGCGGTGGTGGTCAGCGCCTGCGATCCCTGGGCGCTGCTGCAGCCGGGCTTCTGGCTGTCGTTCATGGCGGTCGGGCTGCTGATGGCGTCCGAGCCGGTGCATGCCATCGCCTCGGCGTCTGCGCCCGCCAGCCGGCTCGCCACCGCGTGGCGCAGCCTGCGGGCCGGCCTGCGCACGCAGGTGATCGCCACCGTCGGCCTGGCACCGCTGACGCTGGTCTTCTTCCAGCAGATCTCGCTGGTCGGCTTCGCGGCGAACCTGGTCGCGATCCCGCTGATCACGCTGGTGATCACGCCGCTCGCGCTGCTGGGCGCCGCCTGGCCGCTGCTGTGGACGCTCGGCGCCTGGGTCGAACAGCAGCTCGTGGCCTGGCTGACGCTGCTGGCCCAGGCCCCGTGGGCGGTGTGGAGCGTGCCGGCCGCACCGGCGTGGGCCG
>NZ_JBFUGN010001800.1:0-513 GCF_056402895.1 Rhizobacter sp. P3_B12
TCGTCGGTGTTCGACGGCTTGGCCAGGTAGTGGCAGGCGCCGAGCTTGATCGCCTCGACCGCGGTCGCGATGCTCGCGAAGCCGGTCAGCACGACGATCAGCATCTTCGGGTCGTGCGCATGCAGCGCCTGCACGCAGGCCAGGCCCGAGGCATCGCCGTTGAGCTTCAGGTCGACGATCGCGAAGCCCGGCGACCCGGCCTGCAGCGCGGTGGTCACGTCGTCCAGGCTCGCGGCGAGCGTCACGTGGTAGTCGCGCCGCTCGAACGAGCGCCCGAGCGTGCGCGCGAACGAGGCGTCGTCCTCGACGATCAGCAGGCGGCGTTCAGCGTTGTCCATCGGTGGCAGTCACTTCCTCGTCGTCGTCTTCCTCACCCTCGGTCTCGTCCCCGGCTTCCAGCACGATCGCCGACAGCGGCAGCGTGATCTTGACCATCGCACCGCCCTCCGGCCGGTTCGCGGCCTCCACCGTGCCGCCGATCGTGCGCGCCACGTTGACCACCAGGAACAGCCC
>NZ_JBFUGN010001801.1:0-512 GCF_056402895.1 Rhizobacter sp. P3_B12
CCACCCGGCCCCTGCTGCACGCTCGCGACCGCCTCGGCCACGCCGGCCAGCGCCATCAGCCGGGCCTCGACCTCGCCCAGCTCGATCCGAAAGCCTCGCACCTTCACCTGCTGGTCGATGCGCCCGAGGTACTCGAGCTGGCCCTCGCCCTGCGCATCGACGATCCAGCGCACCAGGTCGCCGGTGCGGTACAGCCGCCCGCCCTGCGCATCGAACGGGTCGGCGACGAAGCGTTCCGCCGTCAGCCCCGCACGCCCCAGGTAGCCGCGCGCGAGCCCCGCACCGCCCAGGTACAGCTCGCCGGCCGCGCCGGGCGGCAGCAGGTTCATCCCGGCATCGAGCACGCGTGCGGTGCGGTCGCCGCAGGGGCGGCCGATCGGCACGTAGGCGGTGGCGATCTCGGGCGCATCGCCGCGCGCCTTCCACAGCACCGGCGTGACGACCGCCTCGGTCGGGCCGTAGCCGTTGATCAAGAGCCGCGGCCGCAGGTGCTCGCGCACCGCCTGCAGGCC
>NZ_JBFUGN010001802.1:0-509 GCF_056402895.1 Rhizobacter sp. P3_B12
CCTCAGGCCATGAGCGTCCAGCGCTTGCTCCACCGGTGCCGATTCACCCGGATCGACGACGAGAGCCTGCCGGCCATCGTGAAGCATCCAGATGTAGTTATCGGCAAAGGCTGGCAGGGCAAGCAGTTTCATGACACAAGTCGGCGGGATTATAGGTTTGGCCCAGTGGCTGGAGACCCCCCCGGGGCGCTACCTGCTGGCCTGGGAACAGGCCCAACTCGATCGAAGCGTGGCCGATGTGTTCGGATTTCACGCTTTGCAGCTCGGCATGACCGAGCTCGAAGGCTTGAGGGCCAACCGGATGCCACACCGTTGGGTGGCGCTCGATGCGCATGGAAAGCTGGTGGAGCGCGATCCCGCGGCCGAAGTTCCCACCGATGCCGCCGCCGGTGTTACCAACGGCGTTCCCGCCGAGCGCGTGGCCGTCGTGCTGCGCTGCGATTTCGATGCGCTGCCGTTCGATTCGCAGAGCCTCGACCTGGTCGTGCTGCCGCACACGCTGGAGCTGG
>NZ_JBFUGN010001803.1:0-507 GCF_056402895.1 Rhizobacter sp. P3_B12
CCTCGGCATCTTCGTCGGCACCGGGCAGCAGCAGCTCGTGGCGCACGCCCACCTGGTCGAGCAGCTGGCGGCGGCGCGGGCTCTGCGACGCCAGGTAGATGAAGTCGTGCAGCGTGGCCTCGGGCATTCGCGGGTCCGCTATTCGCGGTGGTAGGGGTGGTTCACGGTCAGCGTCCAGGCCCGGTACAGCGCCTCGGCCAGCAGCACGCGCGCAAAGGCATGCGGCAGCGTCAGGTCGGACAGCCGCATCGTCTCGTCGGCGCTGCCCTTCAGCCCGGCATCGAGCCCGTCGGGGCCGCCGATCACGAAGGCCACGTCGCGCCCGTCGGGCAGCCAGGCCTTCATGCGGGCAGCGAGCTGCACGCTGGTCAGGCGGTCGCCGCGCTCATCGAGCACGACGCGGCGCACGCCCTTCGGCAGCGCCGCCTCGATGCGGGCGGCCTCGGCCGCCATCATCTGCTCGGCGGTGCGCGAACCGCGGGTCTCGGCCTTGACGGCCTTCAACTC
>NZ_JBFUGN010001804.1:0-506 GCF_056402895.1 Rhizobacter sp. P3_B12
GCCCTGGGCTGCCCCTACGGGACTTGCGATGCCAAACGCCAACATCGCCCCCACCATCTTCAATTTGAAAAGTTCCATCCATCCTCCCCTTGAACCCGTGTGTGAATTTCCATCCGGACGCGACTCGGTACGGCGTGGATCGTCAATGTACGACGTCCAGCACCCGCACCATCATGCAGGCGCCTTGAGTTCCGCCGCGGCCGGGTAGGGGTCGACGCGGTTGGTGTCATCCGCCAGCAGGCGCAGCAGGCGCGGGTGGATGAATAGCCGCTCCTTGCCGGCGTGAATCTCTCTCAGTACGCCAACCTTGACGAGAGCCTTCAGGTAGCGAGACGCAGCCTGGCGTTGCGCGACATCCTTGTCGATCAGGTTGGCGATGCGGCAATACGGTTGTTCGAAGATGACGTCGACCAGCTCGCGGCTGTAGATCTTCGGAAGCCGGGCTCGCACATGGGCCGCCGTGACTTCCGACAGCGCACGGATCGCCGCGATCTTGGCGGTGGTCC
>NZ_JBFUGN010001805.1:0-506 GCF_056402895.1 Rhizobacter sp. P3_B12
GTCGCGTAGGCCGGGTAGCCTGCGCCCTTGATCATCCAGCTGATCGAGCCGAGGTTGATGATCGAGCCGCCGCCCAGGCCGGCCATGTCGTCGACCACCGCCTGCGCCGCGAAGAACTGGTGGCGCAGGTTGACGTTCATGCACTGGTCCCAGAACTCCGGTGTCACTTCCTCGACCCGGTGGCGCTGGTCGTTGGCGGCGTTGTTGACCAGCGCGCCGATCGCACCGAACGCGCTGCGCGTCTGCGCGATGGCCGCCTGCAGCGCCGCGACGTCGGTCACGTCGCAGGGAATGAACAGCGGCTTCGGCGCGCCGTGCGGGTTGGGCCGGGCGGCGATGCCCGCCAGCAGCGCGTCGGCCGCCTCGCGGTTGCGGCCGACGAAGCCGACCTTCGCGCCCTGCGCATGGAAGTGCTCGACGAAGGCGGTGCCGATGCCGGTGGTGCCGCCGCTGATGAAGACGGTGCGGCCTTCGAGGCTCGGGTAGTGGGCAAAACGGGTCATGGG
>NZ_JBFUGN010001806.1:0-505 GCF_056402895.1 Rhizobacter sp. P3_B12
GCCTTGCGGGCGTCCTCGTCGGGCAACTGGCCAAGCGGCGTGCGGATCGCCTCGCGCGTGAAGTCGGGCGGCGGGTGCAGGGGGCGCGCGCCGCGCGCCGCATCGATCAGCCGATCGACGGCGGCCTCGGCACTCAGGCCGATCCAGGGCGCGAGYTGCTGCGGCGACGGTACGAAGCCGGTGCGGGTCAGCAGGTGGCGGGCATCGCTTTCGTTCAGCGTCATGCGTTTCTCCAGTCGGCCCCCAACGAACCGGCCGCCAGCTTCGCCGACAACTCTTGCCGACCTTCACAAACCTTCACTTGCCAAACCCGAAAAGCCGTGTCGCAAGATTTGTAACAGATGGTCCGGAGCCCCCAAAAACCGGATCGAACCTGCGCACAATCTCGGCTGTTACAAATCAACGGAGCCGTCGATGACGCCCACTGCCACTGCCCGCCCCGACCGCGTTGTCGTGGTCGATGACGATGCCCGGATCCGCGACCTGCTGCGCCGCTATCTGACCC
>NZ_JBFUGN010001807.1:0-505 GCF_056402895.1 Rhizobacter sp. P3_B12
ACGTTATGGTGGGAAGGTATTGAGAAATGGCTGCCACGCAATTCGCCACCCATGAAGCAGTGGACGTACTCGAGACATTTTCCTGCGACTTGATTTGACTCTCTTCTTCGTCAAATCGAAACAACCCAGTCTTCTTCACACTCTTTCGAATGGGATCGAAGCTTGATGTGGCATCAACGGGCTTCCTCAATGGCCTTGCGAGAAGCGAACTCTTGGCCAGAAAATATACTTCTGGGTATAAATCAACCATTGGATAGACATCACCAGTATTGTGAGCACTGGGAAGGAATATCTGTGGCGCCGCAAGTGCTCGCGCCGCAATATTCCACTCGACGCCCAATTTCAGCTTCACTGCAGCTGCGAATGCCGGATTGTAGTAAACCGAGTTCATCTCTGGGTGATAAAAACCGACGGCCGAAGACTCAGGGTAATAAACCACCCTGTTCCCGCCTTGCTTCTTTTTGACCAATACAAGAATCTCTCCGCCTTGCGCCCTCTCCGAGTC
>NZ_JBFUGN010001808.1:0-504 GCF_056402895.1 Rhizobacter sp. P3_B12
CCCGGCTTGAGCGCGATCTGCCACAGGTCGAGCCGCCCTTCGGCTTGCACCGCAGGACGCAGGTGATCCTCTTCGCCGACCGACACGCCGCCGCTGGTGACGATCAGGTCATGCCCTTGCGCGGCCCGCACCAGCGCGTCGCGCGTCGCGTCGAGCCGGTCCGGCACGATGCCGAGGTCGGTCACCTCGCCGCCCAGCGCCTGGATCAGCGCGCGCAGCGTGTAGCGGTTGGAGTTGTAGATCGCGCCGGGGCGCAGCGGCTCGCCCGGCATCACCAGCTCGTCGCCGGTGGAGAACAGCGCGACGCGCGGCCGGCGCATCACCGCCAGCGTCGCCGCCCCGAYCGAGGCCGCCATGCCGAGCGCCTGCGGCGTCAGGCGCAGGCCCTGCGTCAGCACGGTGCTGCCCTCTTGCACGTCCTCGCCGCGGCGGCGCACCCACTGCCCGGCCCGCGGCACCTCGTTGATGCGCACCTGGTCGCCGAGCGCCTCGCACTGCTCCTGC
>NZ_JBFUGN010001809.1:0-504 GCF_056402895.1 Rhizobacter sp. P3_B12
CACCAGGCGCGTGCCGGTGTCGATGTCGGCCATCACGAGCGTGGTGCGGCGCGCCTCGCCATCGCGCTGCGTGCGCGCGCCCAGGCACATCAGGCGCACTCGGTCGAGCGCGGTCTCTCCCGCCTGGCCGATGCCCAGCACCGCGCCGGCATGGCCGGGCAGGCGGCCTGCGGCCAACCGCAGGCCCAGCTCGGCCAGCAGGTCCACGCCCTGCGCGGCGTCGTACAGCGCGCGGCGCTTCGCGTAGCCCTCGCCCCAGGTCTCCAGGTCGGCGAGCAGCAGCGACAACCAGGCCGCTTCCGCTGCGGCGATGCGCGCGGTCGACAGGCCTTGCATCCACGCGTCGGCGCCTTGCGACACGCCGTGCCGCACGATCGCCTCCACCAGCTGCTCGAACGGCGCGCGCTCGACCGCATGGGCCTGGCCTGCCGAGCCCAGCCGCACCGTCAGCTGTGGCGCCGCCGCATCCTGCTCGCGCGCTGCGCGGAACGCCCACACGCCGAG
>NZ_JBFUGN010001810.1:0-503 GCF_056402895.1 Rhizobacter sp. P3_B12
GCGCAGGACGACGTACTGGTAGGGGTGGGCGCTCATGCCGCGGCCCCCCACCAGGCGCCGGCGTTCTCGAGCCGGCGGGTGAGGTGCTCGACGTAGGCCGACCGCACCGCAGGCACGTCGTCGAGACCGGGGGCCGTCTCGAGCCACTCGTCGGGCACGATGCCGACCACCTCGGTGACGACCTCGGGCGTGAGCACAGCAGCAGCCCGAGCGTGAGCTGCTGCCAGGTCGCCGGCCACGTCGCGCAGGACGTGCTCGGAGACGTCGAAGGGCTGTGCGGCGACCCGGGAGGCGTCGGCACCCCGGCTCGGCCACGAGTGGTGGAACCAGATGGCGGCACCGTGGTCGATGGCCCAGACCTGCCGGTGCCACACGAGAAGGTTGGGGTTGGCCCAGGTGCGGTCGACGTTGGCGGTGAACGCGTCCAGCCAGACGATGTCGGCTGCCTCGTCGGGCTCCGGGGGTCGTGAGCCGTCGTAGCCGAAGGACCCGGGCAGGAAGTC
>NZ_JBFUGN010001811.1:0-502 GCF_056402895.1 Rhizobacter sp. P3_B12
GGCGCTGCACGTTGCGGCCGATCCAGTACTCCTGGTACCAGCCCAGGTGGCCGAGCGTCCACAGCGGCGGATCCACCGCGGGCCGCAGCGATTCCGGCACCGCCACGCGCGCGTCCTCGAAGGCCTGCAGCCAGCGCAGCGAATGGTTGCGCGCATCCATCAGCGCGAGCGACAGCAGGTCGCGGCCGGCGCGGCGCATGCGGGCCGCATCGATGGGCGGGGCTTGGAAATCCAGCATCGGAGGGGCGACGTGGTGCGCAGCAGAGTGGCGTAGAAAGTGGCGGAGAATAGCGCGCCGCGAGATACTGTGGTTTCGTACAGCCACCACCATGACCCGACGCCTGATCGCCCACCTCGACATGGACGCCTTCTACGCGTCCGTCGAACTGCTGCGCTACCCCGAGCTGCGCGRCCAGGCGGTGGTGATCGGCGGCGGGCGCGACAGCAAGCCGCGCCAGCTGGCCGACGGCAGCTGGCGCTACGCGAAGCTGCGCGACTACAC
>NZ_JBFUGN010001812.1:0-501 GCF_056402895.1 Rhizobacter sp. P3_B12
GGCTCTCGCGCTGCGCGAGCGCGGCCTGCTCGCGCGAGCGCTGCGCCTGCTGCAGCGACACGGCTGCCGCACCGGCCAGCACCAGGCCGGCGAGCCCGGCCGCCGCGACCTGCCGCCGGTGCCTGCCGACGAACTTGCGCAGGCGGTAGGCCGCGCTGTCGGGCCGCGCCAGCACCGGCTGGCCGCCGAGGTGGCGCACCAGGTCTTCGCGCAGCGATTCGGCCGTGGGGTAGCGCTGCGCCGGGTCTTTCTTCAGCGCCTTCAGCACGATGGTGTCGAGGTCGCCGGCCAGCATCGGGCGCAGCCGGCGCACGCTGGTGCCGCGGGCACGCGCGGCCTCGTCGGTCAGCTCGCGCAGGCTGGGGCGCTGCGGCTCGATGCCGAGCACCGCTTCTTCGAGCGCCGCGCACGAGGCGCGCACCGGCTCGTAGGGCCGCAGCCCGCACAGCAGGCCGTACAGCACGACGCCGAGCGAGTAGACATCGCTGGCGGTCGTCACCG
>NZ_JBFUGN010001813.1:0-501 GCF_056402895.1 Rhizobacter sp. P3_B12
GTCGCGATGGCAGCCCCGGTGACGACGCCGGTGACGCCCGACACGCGCGACGAGCCGCTGATGCGCGATCCACCGCCGCTCCCGGAAGGCCCGGGCCTGATCGCGACGACGACCGACACGCTGGTCGAGCAGTGGCCCTGGACCCTCGCCGCCATCCTGCTGCCGCTCGTGGCCTGGGGCTGGTCCTGGTTCTCGCACCGCCGGGTCTACGACGCGGCCGGGCTGCCGCGCGGCCCGAAGCTCTGATTCAAGCCTTCAGCGGCCTGCGAGGGCCGGGTAGGTGAAGAGCAGGAAGTGCGTCGCGTTGAGCGCGAAGTGCACCAGCACCGCCGCCTCGATGCGGCGCGTGCGCGCGTACGCCGTCGCATAGCCGAGGCCAGCCAGGCCCGCGAGCAGCGCGCCGACCGGGCCGCCGGCGAGGTGGGCCAGCCCGAACAGCCCGGCCGACAGCGCGACGGCCAGGCCCGCCGGCAGCCGGCGATGCAGTTGCTCCTGCAGCAG
>NZ_JBFUGN010001814.1:0-501 GCF_056402895.1 Rhizobacter sp. P3_B12
CAGCAGGCCCAGGCCGACCACCAGCATGCCGGTGATCGCGCCGCCCTTGAAGGCGACATCGAGCGCCGGCGCCATGCCCTGCGTGGCGGCCTGCGCGGTGCGCACGTTGGCCTTCACCGACACGTTCATGCCGATGAAGCCGCAGGCGCCCGACAGCAGCGCGCCGAGCACGAAGCCGACGGCCGTGGTGAGCGGCAGGACGATGGCGATCAGGATCGCGAGCACCACGCCCACGATGGCGATGGTCTTGTATTGGCGGGCCAGGTAGGCGGCAGCGCCTTGCTGGATCGCCGCCGCGATCTCCTGCATGCGGGGGTTGCCCGCGTCGCGGCTGAGGATCCAGCTTCGTTGCACGAAGCCATACACCACTGCGGCAACTCCGCAGGCCAGCGCGAAGTACAGCGCCAAGTTCGTGGACATCAGGTCTCCTTCCTCGTTCGTTCGTTGATGATCGGAATCGAGAGTCGTGCCCGACTGCACAGGGCCGCMCGAGCCCTGACG
>NZ_JBFUGN010001815.1:0-501 GCF_056402895.1 Rhizobacter sp. P3_B12
GCCGGCCGGCAGCTCATGCGGGGAGGTCGATGCGGCGCGCTGCCCGAGCACCAGCAGGTCGGTGCACAGCGCATGCTGGACGACGGCCTGCAGCACGGGTTCGCGCACGACCTCGGCCCAGCGCACGCGCGAGAGTTCGTCGCCGCCGGTGATGTCGAGCAGCAGGCGTTCGCGGGCGAGCTGGCGTGTGTCGGGCTGCTCGAGCATGCCGGCAGCGCCGGCCACGGCGGCGAAGCGGCCATCGGTCTCGGCGTGCAGCGGTGTTGCCGCGAACAGCGCGGTGACTTCGGCGTCATGCCGTTCAGCCAGTTCACGAGCCAGCATCAGGCGGGCGACGGTGCGTGGCGAGGTATCCGCCAGCATCAGGATCGAGCGAATCGGGTTCACGTAGCCTTGGGGTTGCGACATCCTCGGCACGGTACGCCTGCGCTTGTTTCGCGGGTTGATTCAACTCAAGTTCGGCTCTTGTTCTTTTGGGGCGCGTGGGGGGAGGCCGTGGAG